>JBIOVE010000094.1:0-5333 GCA_044867565.1 Candidatus Udaeobacter sp.
CGCTTTCAAATAAGGCCGACCATGCTCCACGACGTAACGCTTCAGTGTCGTTTCACCATCGATCAAAGCCGCCACGATGTCGCCGTCATGCACGTCTTTGCTGTTTTCCAAAATCACGATGTCGCCATCGACAATGTGGGCGCCGATCATCGAATCGCCGCGGACGCGCAAAGCGAACTTTCCTCGATTTTTTGAAACATTAGCCGACCGGGTATCGAGGGAGACGTGACCTTCGACGGTCTGCTCGGTCAACGCCGACATGCCCGCCGGGATCTGCCCATAAATCGGAATATCGGTAATTCGGACTTTCAGGGCTGGAGTAATCAACGCCCGAGCCTTGCGCGCATGACGGTCGAGGAAACCTTTGCGCTCGAGCACGGCGATGTACTGCATCACTGAAGTCTGACTAGCGAAACCGAAATGGCTTTGAATTTCGCGTGTGCTGGGGGTAATCCCTTTCTCACGTTGCTCGCGCTGGATAAAATCGAGCACGTTTTTCTGCCTCTCCGTCAGCATGTTTTATGATCGCCGAAATCATCAAACGAGGCAAGTTCAAATGAACAGATGCCCCAAGGCAGCCGCTGTTGCCTTGCTCGGACAAGCCTGCTGACTAAACAGCGAAACTTTCGCCGCAGGAGCAATGGGCGACAGCATTGGGATTCGTGACTTTGAAGCCACCTTTTTGCAGGTCTTCGCTGTAATCGAGGACGGAGCCACTGACGAAGAGCGCGCTTTTTGGATCGACAACCAAGCGCACGTTGGAAGTCGGAACGAGAATGTCGCGCTCTTTTGGGCCATCCACCAAATCCATGACGTATTGCAGGCCGGAGCAGCCGCCGCCGACCACGGCTAGGCGTAACGCGCCGTCTGGCTTGCCCTTGTCCTCCAGCAGCGATGCCAGTTTGCGCGCCGCGTTCTCGGTCACCTTGACCAGGCGCTCATTGCCAATCTTGTAATTGATTGCCGGCGATTTTGTTGTCATGAAAAACTACAAGCTGCATTGTAATTGTAGGGGAAGCTGACAGCTTCCCCTACAGCCATTTCCTGAAAGATATTCTCCTCGGCGATGGCTTCAATTTCAGTGAGGCTCGAAACGCGCGAAAATCTTTCCCGCAGCCGTTTTGCATCAGGCATCGACTTCGAAAAGGCCATAAGGCGGGCGCGCATTGATCGAATGGCGGGTTCTTCGGCGTTCCGCTGGCGCACAGCCAACTGGCAATGACGCAGAATCAAATTCCACCTTTCGGGTAAATCCGGCGCATCAACAATTTCTCCGGTTGCCAGGTACCGTTTGATCTGACTGAAAATCCACGGTGCGCTCATCGCGGCGCGGCCAATCATGGCGCCGCGAATTCCTGTCTCACGACGTCGTTTTGCAACCTCTGCCGCACTGGAGAGATCGCCGTTTCCGATAACGGGAATCGGAACGGCCGCGGCAACTTCGCCGATAATATCCCAATCGGCGGCGCCCGCGTAGCCCTGTGCGCGTGTGCGACCATGCACCGTGATCGCTGCGATTCCGGCATCGACAAGAATACGCGCGACACGGGTGGCGTTGATCGAATCTCCATCCCAACCAATACGAATTTTGGCCGTGACCGGAATAGGCGCGATGGCCCGCACAACCGCGTCCGCGACACTCGCCAGCGTTGGACAATCTTTCAGCAGGGCTGAGCCGCCATTTTTCGCGACGACTTTGTTGACCGGACAACCGAAATTCAGATCGATGAAATCGGGCCGCACCCAATCAACCACCTGACGCGCGGCTTCCGCCATATGCCCGGCGTCGGCGCCGAAGAGTTGCACGCCGATTGGCCGCTCGATCTCATCAAAATCGAGATAGGTACGCGTTCGCTCATTGCGTCGAAAAATGCCCTCAGCAGAAACGAATTCGGTTGTGAGAACGTCTGCGTCATACCCTTTGCAAAGCTGCCGGAAAATTTTATCCGACACACCGGCCATCGGCGCGAGATAAAGAGGAAAGCGGTCGAAAAACCAAGGGAGGGTGACATTCATCATTACATTCTCTCACAAAATCGTGTGCGGCGCAGGTGGATCGCGGCGCTACCGTCGCGCGATGCTATTTAAGCCTCGGCTTCGCCGACATTTATTCAGCATCGACCCTCGAAAGCCTCCGGGGCCGAATCAATAAACGGCAGGCAAGATGCCCGCCTGCCCTACAGAGAGTCTGTGCTACAATTTCCTATGCGCTTTGGAGTAATTGGGCGACTTCGTTCTGCACGCTTTCCAATTCATCGAGCCGCAGCCGCGGGTCCGGTACGATGAAGACGTCGCCAGTTCCGCCGTGTTCGTAAATCAAAACACGGCGGGTCGCATTTTCTTCGGTCTTTATTTGTTTCAGGACCCGTTTGCGCTCGAGCATGGCGGCGAGCACGTAACACGCATTTGCCGGCGGGTTCTCCAATGCCATCAAACGGCGGAAGAGCTGCTCGGCATTTTCTTTTGGCAGAGGCTCGGCCGGCGGCGATGCCAGAGGTTCATAGCGCGATTTCCAAAATGAAAATGGTTGAATATTCTCGTTCCGGTTGCGCCACGCTTCTTCGCTCAGATCTTCTCGGCGATAACCATCAGCGTCGTGAAACAGCAGGGTGTAAAAATATTCGCCGAGTGCGAACGGTCGATGGGTGACGGCACAGGCATCCGCCCGATGCTTGATCGCCCATTCGTTCGGGAGCGGATTCATTGCGCAACGATACGTCGCGCCGTGAATAGATGAAAGCCGGGCGCTTCCCGGTTCGAGGCACGAAGATAGAACAGATAGAGACCAATCGCAGCGAAAAGAAGGTTTGGCGTCCAGGCTGCGACCCAGGGAGAGACGCGGTCGCCTTCGCCGAGCGCGAGGAACAGTTGGACCAGAAAATTCATCGAGAAAACGAGAACGACCGCAGCCGCAACGCTTGATAGCACGCCGCGGCGCGAGTATCCGATTCCGAGCGGGGCCGCGATACAAACCACAACCAGACACGTCCACGGTAAGGCAAGACGATATTGGAGATGTGTGCGGAAGGGCGCAAGCAGAGTAGTAGGAAAATCCGAATTGAAATGAAGATACTCTCGCAACTCCGGCAAGCTTAGGAATTCTGCGCGCACATTTGCACTGCCAAGGCGGAAAGGGGTTTCGCTCCAATGCTCGACCTTCAACGAAGGATAAATCTGTTCGTCGACGATATTTCCGCCACGATCGTAATGAACGACTTTAGCATTCTCCAGGTCCCAGGTTTTCGTTTCCGGGTGGTAGAAGGCGCGCGCTGCCAGATAATTAGTAACGATGTTGTCGTTCGCGTCCTGTTGAAGGACCTGCACGTTGTTGAACGCGTTGCCGCCGGCGCGAAAATTCTGCACGAACCAGGTACGGGAATCGGTTCGATTGCGAAAGATTTGCCCTTCGATATCGGCTTCCGGACGCGCCCGCGCTTCCGAGAGGAGCGATTTACGCGCGAGCTCGGCATGCGGCGCAAGCGAATAGTTTAGCCCCATGCTGGCAGCCACGGTGAGCAGCCCGATGCCGATCAATGGCAGGAGAATCCGCGGAAGACTTACGCCCGCCGTCAGCATGGACACGATTTCGTTCGCTCGCGACATCCGCCCCAGTGTGAAAAGAAGCGCGAGCAAGAGAGAAACCGGCAGAAGAATGATGAAAATCTGTGGGACCTGGGTGGCGTAATACCGGACGACGAGATCAAGGCCGATGTGTTCCTCGATAAAGGTCGAAATGTTGTCGCTGACATCGAAGATGAGCCAGATCGAGATAAAACCGGCGATGCAGTAGAAATAGACCTGCAAGAAATTGCGTACGACGTAGCGATCAAGGAATCTCACGGGATTTTAGAATTTCGATTTTCGATTTACAATAGCATCCCGCAGGCAGGGTTTCCTGACAATAGCCCAGCATTTAAACGTTGGCTGATTCCAAATGATTGCGCTAAAAGATTCTCTCGGCACCGAATTCATCGAAAAAGTTCGCGCGTTTTTTTCGGAGAATGGGCCACTCTCAAAGGCGAAAAATTTCGAGTTCCGTCCGCAACAGCAAGAAATGGCGGCCGCGGTGGCGAAAGCGCTGGAAGAGGAGCGCCATCTTGTGGTCGAAGCGGGCACCGGCGTGGGCAAATCGCTGGCCTATCTCACTCCGGCAATCCTGTTTGCACTCGAACAGCACAAGAAGGCGATCGTCTCGACGCATACGATCAACCTTCAGGAACAGCTTCTTTATAAAGACATTCCCATTTTAAAGAAGATTTTGCCCGTCGAGTTCGAAGCTTCCCTCATGAAAGGGCGGCAAAATTATCTTTGCCCGCGGCGATTGGAACGCGCGCTTCAGCAACAAAACGAGCTTTTCACCGGCCCGGAACAAAATGAGCTGACGAGGCTCGCAGAATGGGCGCGCACGACCCGCGACGGCTCGCTCAGTGATTTGTCAATCGAGCCCGATCCAAAAGTTTGGACGCAAGTTTGCAGCGAGCCGCATATCTGCACGACAAAAACATGCGGACAAGGCCCGGGCTGCTTTTATCAGCAAGCGCGCAAGCGGCTTCTCTCCTCGGATGTGATCGTCATCAATCACACGCTGCTCTTCATGCTTCTGGGAAGTCCAGACCAACAGGAAGAACGCGAAAGCGGTTACCTTTTTCCGAACGACTTCATCATTTTCGACGAAGCACACACGGTTGAGCGAGTCGCCTCCCGGCAGATCGGCATCGGGATTTCGCAGTACGGGCTAAGATCAACAATCCAACGCCTTTACAATGCCCGGACGCGTAAGGGGCTTTTTACCGTAATGCGCGACGCGATCGGCGTGCGACTAGCGGCTGAACTCGTCGATGAAGTGGCCAGGTTTTTCGCGGCGATCGAAGCATCCTGCGATTTCCGAAAGGGCCGCGAATTCCGTGTTCGCGCGCCGGAGTTTGTTTCCGACACGATCACTGGGCCCCTGGCCGGACTGCAGGCGCGTATCGGCGAGGTCGCCAGACGCGCTGACGATGAATTTCTGAAGGCAGAATTGCAGGAGCTGGGCCGGCGTATTCGCGATGCGCGCGACGGCATTGCCATCTTTCTGGAGCAAAGCGCCCGGGAACACGTTTACTGGGTTGAGCGCACCGGCAAAACGGCCCAATTCCTCACCCTCAATGCGGCGCCAATCGACATCGCGCCGGTGCTGCGCCGCATGATTTTTCGCGAGGATTGCTCGTGCGTGATGACGAGCGCGACGCTCTCGGTTGGCCGTCCGGATCTCGCTTATTTCCGGCAACGCATCGGGGCAGACGAAGCCGAACCGTTGCTACTCGGGAGTCCGTTCGATTTTCGCACGCAGATGA
>JBIOVE010000095.1:0-2590 GCA_044867565.1 Candidatus Udaeobacter sp.
GATGCACTTGGGCGCGCAAGTGGAACGCGCCAGCGGCACGGTCAGCGTCACGGCAGAAAAGAGTCAATCGGTGGCGCCTTACGACGTCGTGCGCAAGATGCGCGCCTCCGTCTGCGTGCTTGGACCACTGCTCGGTCGTTCCAAAGAGGCGACCGTCTCTTTGCCAGGCGGTTGCGTCATTGGCGATCGGCCAATTGATCTGCACCTGAAAGGTTTCGAAGCGCTCGGGGCGGCGGTGCGCGTGGAAGGTGGCAATGTCAAAGTCTTTGCGCCGAAATTGACCGGAGCGGTAATCAATATGCAGGGCAAATTTGGCCCGACGGTCCTCGGCACGGATAATATAATGATGGCCGCTGTGCTCGCGGACGGACTGACTGTAATCGAAGGAGCAGCGCAGGAACCCGAAGTAGTCGATCTAGCGAATTTTCTGAATAAAATGGGCGCAAAGATCGAAGGCGCCGGAACGCGGCGCCTCCTCATTGAAGGTGTACCCGCGCTGCACGGTGTGGAACACGATGTTATCCCTGACCGGATCGAAGCGGGAACATTTCTCGTGGCGGGTGCAATTTGCGGGCAGGAAGTCACCGTTAAGCGGGTGGAACCGGAGCATGTTCGCTCGGTTACGGACGCACTGGCCAGTTGCGGCTTTCCAATCAACATCGCAGACCACGCGATTTCGATCTCGCCGAATGGGGATGCGAGAGCACTGGAGCTAAAAACCGAACCGTATCCCGGCTTTCCCACCGACATGCAGGCGCAGATGTGCGCGCTACTCTCCACGAGCAAGGGCACCAGTTTTGTGACAGACAATATTTTCCCGCAACGCTACATGCATGTCGCTGAGCTAAAGCGCATGGGAGCACAGGTGCAGTTGGAGGGGGCGACCGCGGTGATCGAGGGCGTTGATCGTCTCTTAGGCGCCCCGGTGATGGCAAGTGACCTGCGCGCGTCCGCAGCCCTGGTGCTTGCGGGGTTGAAGGCGGATGGGATTACCGAGGTAAGCCGCGTCTATCACATTGATCGCGGTTACGAGCGGTTGGATGAAAAATTGAGCGAACTCGGCGCGCACATCGAGCGCGTAAAAGAAGCATAGCGGAGACGCTTTTTCTTGCCCTCGCCGGCAGCAAACGGCACAGTCGTTCTACTTTGCAAACGAAAGGCTAAACATGGAAACATCGGTCCCTTCATCAAATGTTCGAACATGGAACGTGCTTTGCCACGCCAGCGCGTTGATCGGCTTTTTCGTTCCGTGGGCTGGTCATATTCTCGGTCCGTTGATTGTATGGCTGGCTAAGCGCGGCGATTCCCTGGAAATCGACGAGCACGGAAAAGAGTCGCTCAACTTTCAAATCTCGATGCTCATCTATAATTTGATCGCAGGAATTCTTTGTCTGGTCCTGATTGGGTTTGTAATACTTTTCATACTGCACATTTTGAACCTGGTGCTGGTAATCGTCGCTTCCATTCAGGCAAGCGAAGGGAAATTCTATCGCTATCCGATTACGATTCGGCTGATCAAGTAAATGACGAATGCCTAATGCCGAAAAGGCGCGCACTCGACCGGGCCTTTGTCATTTAAGCATTTGGATTTGTTTCGTCGTTCGTCATTCGTGCTTCGTCATTGTTGATCTGCGAGGTTTCGCAACGTCTTTAGGTTCATCACGTCTTCGCGCAGATCTTTGCCTTTCGGAGTTTCGAGAACTTTGGGGATTTTGCGGAGACGACGATTGCGCATGATAAAACGGAAGGCGTCGAGGCCAATCTTCCCTTTCCCAATATGCTCGTGCCGATCCACGCGTGAGCCACGGATGGTTTTGGAATCGTTGACATGAATCGCCACGAGACGGTCGCGGCCGACGACACGATCAAATTCGCGAAATGTCTTTCGGATCGCTGATTCGCTGAGGATGTCGTAACCGGCGGCGAAAATATGTGCGGTGTCGAGACAAACACAGAGTCGTTCCGGCTCGCGGACCCGGCTGACGATGTAAGCGAGATGCTCGAATTTGTGTCCCAGGCATGAACCCTGGCCGGCGGTCGTTTCGAGCGCGATCCGCGTCTTTATTTTTGGAATTCCAGCAAGCACGCGATCAATAGAGCCGATGATTTTCTCGAGTCCGGCTTCTTCGCCAGCGCCGAGATGCGCGCCCGGATGCAAAACCAAAAACGGCAGGTTGAGTTGATCGGCGCGAATCAATTCTTCGGAAAGAGCGCGCAACGAGTTTGCATGAAACTGGGGATTGGTGGCGGCGAGATTAATCAGGTAATTCGCATGCGCGAAAATCGACAATAATTCGCCGCGTTGGACGTGATTGAGAAATGCGCCAATCTCCTGGCGGGTAAGCGGCCGGGCAAACCATTGCATATTGTTCTTCACGAAAATTTGCATGGCGGTGCACCCGATGGAGCAGGCGCGCTGAATCGCCATCTGCACGCCGCCGCCGATCGACATGTGCGCGCCTAGGAGAATTTCTTTTGCCACGTCGAGCGGCGTCGAGACGTTTGTCGCTCTTACCCAGGCAACCGGATAAAAGTAAGAGATTCCTCGACTCCGCTCGGAATGACAAAAGCTAAAATCTTTTCGGGTGCC
>JBIOVE010000096.1:0-12941 GCA_044867565.1 Candidatus Udaeobacter sp.
AGGCATTCGATGCAATCGTTAGCTCTTTGCGCGAGCTCGAAAACGACGAGACGCTCCTCGTGCAATCGGGGAAATCGGTCGGAAAATTCCGGACGCATGATGAAGCGCCGCGCGTTTTGATCGCCAATTCCAATCTCGTCGGTCAGTGGTCTAACTACACCGAATTCAATCGCCTCGAGCGGATGGGTCTCACCATGTACGGACAGATGACCGCCGGTTCCTGGATTTACATCGGCAGCCAGGGGATCGTTCAAGGAACCTTCGAGACCTTTGCCGCGGCCGGTCGCAAACATTTTGGTTCATCGCTCGAAGGAAAATTTGTTCTCACCGGCGGACTTGGCGGAATGGGCGGCGCGCAACCGCTCGCCGCGACCATGAACGGCGCGCTCTTTCTGGGCGTCGAAGTCGATCCTGCCCGGATCGAGAAGAGATTGAAGAGCGGTTACTGCGACAAAATCGCGTGGTCGCTCGATGAAGCACTGCAGATCATCGATAGCGCGCGCAAAGATAGACACTCGATTTCAGTCGGTCTGGTCGGCAATTGCGCCGATGTCCTGCCGGAAATCGTAAAGCGCGGTGTCGTTCCGGATGTTCTCACCGATCAAACCAGCGCGCACGACGCGTTGAATGGCTACGTGCCGCACGGGATGTTGCTCGAGGAGGCGATCGCTTTACGCAAAAACAATCCCGAGGAATACATCGACAAGGCGATGCATTCGATGGCCGTCCACGTGGAGGCCATGCTCGCGCTGCAAAAAAAAGGGGCAGTCACTTTTGATTACGGGAATAACATCCGCGCTCAGGCGAAAAAGGCCGGGGTCGAAAACGCGTTCGACATTCCCGGGTTTGTTCCCGAATACATTCGGCCGTTGTTTTGCGAGGGGCGTGGGCCATTTCGTTGGGTCGCGTTGAGCGGCGATCCCGAAGATATCGCGCGCACCGATCGGCTCGCGCTCGAATTGTTTCCGAAGAATCGGACGCTGGCGCGCTGGATGAAGCTCGCGCGCGAACGAATTCAATTTCAAGGTTTGCCGGCACGCATTTGCTGGCTTGGTTACGGCGAACGCGCCGAATTTGGCGTGGCGATGAATGAGCTGGTGAAACGCGGCGAAATCAAAGCGCCCATTGTAATCGGCCGCGATCATCTCGACGCCGGGTCGGTCGCATCGCCCAATCGTGAAACCGAAGGAATGCTCGACGGCAGTGACGCGATTGCCGATTGGGCGCTGCTCAACGCGCTGATCAACACGGCTGCCGGCGCATCGTGGGTGTCCGTCCACAACGGCGGCGGCGTTGGGATCGGCTTTTCGCAGCATGCAGGAATGGTCGTTGTTGCCGATGGCAGCGAAAATTCCAAACGAAGATTGGAACGTGTGCTGACAAGCGATCCGGGAATGGGCGTCCTTCGTCATGCCGACGCCGGCTACTCGCGCGCAATCGAATTCGCCGCTGCCCACAAGATCGACATCCCGATGCAGCCGCACACGCGCGATTAGCGGAGAAACGAGCACACCATGCAAAAGCTGATCGAATGCGTGCCGAATTTTTCTGAAGGCCGCGATCCAGATATTATTCGGCAGATTACGGACGCAATTGAATCGGTGGATGGTGCTTCGTTGCTCGATGTGGATCCCGGAGCGAGCACGAACCGGACGGTGGTGACTTTTGTCGGGAGTCCTGAGGCGGCAGAGGAGGCCGGTTTTCGCGCCGTTCAAAAAGCCGCGGAACTCATCGACATGCGGAAACACAAGGGCGCACATCCTCGCATGGGCGCGACCGATGTTTGCCCATTTATTCCTGTAAGTAATGTCAGTTGGGAGGAAGCAGTCGCCTGCGCGAACCGGCTGGGAAAGCGCGTCGGCGAGGAATTGAACATCCCGGTCTATCTCTACGAAAAAGCGGCGAAAGATAAGTCGCGCTCAAATCTCTCGGTTATTCGTGCGGGAGAATACGAAGGCTTCTTCGAGAAAATAAAAGACCCGGCCTGGAAGCCGGATTTCGGGCCTTCGGTTTTCAATGAGAGGTCAGGTGCAACCGTGATCGGGGCGCGCGATTTCCTGGTCGCTTACAATGTGAACCTGAACACGAAAGCGGTAAGAAGGGCAAATTCGGTCGCGTTCGATGTAAGAGAAAACGGTCGAATCAAAACGGAAGACGGCACGCCTTCCGGAAAACCGGTGCTCGATGAAAACGGCGCGCCGATTCGCATTCCCGGCATGTTGAAACACGTGAAAGCGATTGGGTGGTACGTAAAGGAATACGGAATTGCCCAGGTCTCGATGAACCTGACAAACATCCAGGAGACGCCATTGCATGTGGCTTTCGACGCCTGCGCCGAAGCGGCAAGCAAACGCGGTTTGCGCGTCACCGGATCGGAAATCGTGGGCATGGTGCCTAAGAAATGTCTGGTGGATGCAGGACGATATTTCCTGCGCAAACAGAAATGGTCGGAGGGCGCGTCCGAGGAAGATTTGATCGACGTGGCCATTCGTTCAATGGGCTTGAGCGAACTGAAACCTTTCGATCCGAAAGAAAAGGTGATTGAATTCAAGATCGAATCGTCTGCTTCCGAAAGATCACTCGTGAAAATGGATTTGCGCCAGTTCTGCAATGAAACATTGAGGGATTCGCCCGCGCCGGGAGGGGGGTCCGTGGCAGCATTGATGGGCGCTCTGGGCGCATCACTTGGTGGAATGGTGGCGAACCTATCTGCTGGGAAACGTGGGTGGGATAACAAACTAAAATATTTCAGTGATTGGGCAGTTAAGGCGCAACAACTGAAAGATGAATTGCTGTCTTTGGTCGATGAAGACACGGCCGCGTTCAACAAGGTGATGGACGCATTCGCGCTGCCCAGGGAGTCGGCGGAAGAAAAAACAGCGCGCTCGGCAGCCATAGAGCAGGCAACGAAACATGCGGCGGAGATTCCGTTGGAGGTAATGGAAACTGCAGCCAGATCCTACCAGCTATTATCCGCGATGGCCGAAAAAGGGAACCCGGCGTCGATTTCGGACGTGGGCGTTGGTCTTCTCGCCGTGCGCGCTTGTATTGGCGGAGCAGCTATGAACGTGAGGATTAATCTGGTCGCGATGAAAGATGAACAATCCAAATCGGCGTTTCTGAAAAAAGTTCAACAAGTCAGCGCCGACTCCGAGGCCCGGTTCAAAGAAATTAATCGAATTGTGGAAAGCAAACTGGGCTAGAAGCGATCTCACAATCAGGCTGCCACCTGACGGAATGCTGACAGAAAAGTTTCCATCTCGGCTTTTTTGCCGATGGTGATACGCATATAGTTTGGCAGCGCCGGGAACAATCGGCCAACATGAATGTTGCGTTGCTTCAACGCCCGGATCAGCGGTACCACAGGACGTTTCACATCGACCATTAAGAAATTGGCCTGCGATGGAATTGATTTGTAACCCAGCGCATCGAGCTGGCTGATCACGAACGTTTTCGCTTCGCTATTCAGACGGCGGCCGTTCGTGACCTGATCGGCATCGTCCAGACTCGCTGTCGCCGCGGCCAGCGCCATGATGTTAACGCTATCCCACATTTGATGCGGACGCAGTCGGTCGATCGTTTCGCGTTGCGCGGCGCAGTAACCGCAGCGCAATCCCGCCATCCCATAAATTTTGGAGAAAGTGCGCGCCACGATCAGGTTAGGATGGTCTTTGATCAGCGGGATGACGCTCTCGTAGTCGGGATTGTCGGCGTAGTGATAGTAAGCTTCGTCCGCAAGAATCGTGGTCTCGGGCGGAGTTTTCGCGATGAACTCGCGCAGTTCATCCTTCGGCGTGATGCTGGCAGTGGGATTGTTTGGGTTGCAGACGTAAATCAGTCCTTTATTCGCAGCAGCCATCATTTTTGGAAGATCATGACTGAAGGTGCGGGTGAGGGGAACCTTTACAACTTCAGCGTTGTTGACCCGCGCCTGTTCCAAAATTGCTTCGAAGGTTGGATCGGCCGCAACGAGTTTGCCGCGCTCCTGGCCGGTAAATGTCTCCGCGCACAGTTTCAGAATCTCGCTGGAGCCGTCGCCGAGTAAGATTTGATCGCGATCGACGCTGTTAATTTTCGCCAGCTTATCGATCAGCGCGTTATTATGCTCATCGGGATAACGGCAGGCGAGGTCGAAAGACTCGTTAATTGCTCTGAACGCTCCCGGCGAAGGTCCGTAAGGATTTTCATTAGCGTTCAAGCGAACGACCTTCGCTGCAGCGACAGCCCCGAAGGCCTTCGGGGTTGCGAACGAAAGCACGGGGCGAACAACAACCGCTGCCGTGCCCGCGCCTAACAATTGGGCAAATTTACGCCGAGAAATGCAGATCGTGTTCATATAATCGTAATAGAACGATTAGTGACTGGATGCGAGATCGAATTGCGTGATAGCGGCGGTTTGCCACCGTCGCTCGAATCCCGCAAAGTGCGACGGTCACAGATCGCTGTTACCACTGGATCTTTTTCCGCAGGAAGTCTCGCGGCGAGACGTTTACATTCGACGATGATCTTTGGATTGCTGAAGCAGCGGCGACGGCGTCTGCTGCGAGCTCGACCTATTCCAAAACACTGGTTGGCAATACTCGAACGCAATACGCCGTTTTTTCGCCGGCTCTCTGCGAATGATCAGGCGGAGCTTTTAGGCCACATCCAGGTGTTTCTTTCCGAAAAGCGTTTTGAAGGTTGTGGCGGCTTGGAAGTCACTGATGAGATCCGTGTCATTATAGCTGCGCAGGCGTGCCTTCTTCTTCTGCACCGCAAGACCGATTACTTTCCACACCTGCTCACAATTCTCGTCTATCCTTCCATATACATGGTCGACGAGAAGCGGCACGTTGAAGGTCCTGTGTGGGAAGAAGGGCGAACGGCTCGCTTAGGCGAGACTGGCCGCCAACTGGGAGCCCTGATAATCGCATGGGATGCGGCTAAATCTGGCGCAGCTGATCCTTCCGATGGGAAAAACGTCGTCCTGCATGAGTTCGCCCACCAGCTTGATTTTGAGAATCACGCGGCGGATGGCGCGCCGGCATTGGCCACACGCGAGCAGCAATTGTCCTGGCGCGAAGTGATGAGGATCGAGTTTGCGTCGCTGCGCGCTGCCGACGAGACCGGAATTCCTACGCTTCTCGATACCTACGGCGCCACGAATCCCACTGAGTTTTTCGCCGTCTCGATCGAGGCTTTTTTCGAGCGACCTTGCGCGCTCCGCGCTCGTCATCCGAAATTGTACGCCGAGTTACAAAGCTATTTTCACCAAGATCCAGTCGAATATTCTGCCGAGCGAGTAAACTCCACGTGAATAGTGTTAAGTGATTGGTGAATGGAAGCAGGCCGTCGAGCGTGAACTCCATTCACCATTCACATTTTCAATCTTGTTGACGCGCCGATCTTCTTCAGCGGCTTTATTGCGGCTGCGGAACGATCCGGATGTACGGTTTTGGGGCCTTCCACCCTTGCGGATAACGCCGCTTCGCCTCCTCGTCGGACACCGAGCCGGCAATGATTACGTCCTCGCCCGGTTTCCAGTTGACTGGCGTAGCCACCTGATGCTTCGCAGTCAGTTGCAGCGAATCGATTACGCGCAGCACCTCGTCGAAGTTCCGGCCCGTTGTCATCGGATAGGCAAGCATGAGCTTGATTTTCTTGTCAGGGCCGATCACGTAAACGTTGCGTACGGTCGCGTTATCAGCTGGCGTGCGCTTCTTCGCGTCGCCTGCAACATCGGCCGGGAGCATCCCGTACAGCTTCGAGACCTTGAAGTCAGCGTCGCCGATAACTGGGTAGTTCGGTGCCTGCCCCTGCGTTTCTTCGATGTCCTTCGCCCACCCCTGATGATCGCCGGTCGAATCGACCGACAATCCGATGACCTTCACGTTTCTGCGGTCGAACTCTGGCTTGATCTTGGCCATGTAGCCGAGTTCGGTTGTGCAGACCGGGGTGAAGTCTTTTGGGTGAGAGAACAGGATAGCCCAGGAGTCGCCGATCCAATCGTGGAACCGGATCCTGCCCTGGGTGGTATCTGCCTCGAAATCCGGTGCTGTCTCACTTATTTTCATTGGTTCTTCCTCTCTTTATTTGCTTTGGGAGAATTCTTTTCAAATCCCGGAGCAAAAGTCAACACTGGCGTGCGCTGGCACCTTTTTCCCAGGCGTTCGCAACGCAGAATCAGCAAATCTTCGTGGTGCAATACTCCCGCCGCCTTCGTCAGTCTGAAAGCTTTTGAATCCAAGTCCCGCGGATACAGCATCCAATCCACATGGAAACGCTGCTCCGCGACATCCGCTACGGTATTCGCCAACTGCGCAAACATCCTGCTTTCACCATTCTCGCGGTCATTTCGCTCGCGCTCGGCATCGGTGCGAACACCGCGATCTTTAGCCTCGTTAACACGGTTTTGCTCCGGCCATTGCCGGTGAAGGAACCGTCCCGCCTGATCGAAGTCTACGGTGCGCTGCATAACGGCGCCGATTTCACCCTTCAGTCGTACCCGAATTACAAAGATTACCGTGATAGAAATGATGTCTTTTCCGGATTATTCGTTTATCGAATTGTCGTTTCCAGCCTGCGCCACAACGGCAATAACCAGCGTGTCTGGGGCTTTCTCGTTTCGGGAAACTATTTCGATGTTCTCGGGGTCAAACCGATTCTCGGCCGCGGATTTCTTCCCGGGGAAGATCAGACCCCCGGATCGCATTCTGTTGCGGTCCTGAGTTATTCCTGTTGGCAGGGCCGTTTCGGAGCCGATCCATCGATCGTTGGCAAAACCATCTCGCTTAACAATCATACCTTCAACGTCGTAGGCGTGGCGCCGAAGGGCTTCATCGGAACCGAAGTCGCATACGCGCCGGCGTTTTGGGCGCCGATGATGATGGCAAAAGAAATCGAGCCCGGGAGCAGATGGCTCGATTCACGCGACAGCGACAATCTTTTCATGATCGGCCGCTTGAAATCCGGTGTGACGCTGGCACAAGCGAAAGCCGCCCTCGATTCGATCACGCTTCAGCTCGCCAAAGAACATCCAGCCGAAAACGAAGGCCGCGGCATCACTCTTTCACCGCCGGGATTGTTCATCCCAAGCATTCGCGATGCATCGATCACTTTTGCCGGCGTGCTCATGGTGATCGTCGGATTGGTTTTGCTCCTCGCATGTGTGAATCTGGCGAACCTTCAGCTGGCGCGTGTCACCGGCCGCCGCAAAGAGATCGCCATTCGATTGGCTGTCGGTGCAAGTCGCGCCCGACTTGTTCGTCAATTGCTTACGGAAGGTGTTTTGCTTTCGCTTGCCGGCGGAGCGCTCGGTCTGCTATTGGCCGCGTGGATCAACAGCCTGGTCGGTGGAATTAGACTCCCCATGGACATCGCGCTCGTATTCGATTTGAAACTGGATTGGCGAGTAATGTTCTTTGCGCTTGATCTATCGATCCTAACCGGGATTGCTTTCAGTCTTTTGCCTGCGCTCCAATCTTCCAAGCCGGCGCTCGTTCCGAGTCTGACAGACGACGTTTCAATGGCCGGCTTTCGGCGGTCGCGGTTGCGTAATTCGCTGGTCGTCGTGCAAGTTTCTTTGTCATTGATTCTACTCGTTTGCGCCGGTTTGATTGTGCGCAGCCTGAAAGCCGCGCAGCAAATGCGCCCGGGATTCGATCCGGAAAACGCGGTGGCGTTGTCGTTTGATGTCGGACTTCAAGGTTACGAAGAAGCAAAGGGGCGCGCCTTTCATCGACAAGTGCTGGAGCGTGCGCGCGCACTATTGGGAGTGCGCTCCGCCGCGCTGACCAGCAACGTCCCGCTGAGCCTTAATTATAATTACTCAGGCATCTATCTCGAGGGTCAGCCCGAGACCAGCATGAGCAAACTTCCGATCGCAATTCCGATATCGGTCAGTCCCGGCTTCTTCGAAACGATGCGAATCTCTCTGCGGGGCCGTGATTTCGCTCAAAACGAAGACAAGAAAGAGTCGCGCGTCGCCGTGGTGAACGAAACGTTCGCGAAAAAATTCTTTCCAAATCAGGATCCAATCGGCAAGCGTTTCAATTTCACCGGACCGAAAGATCCCTTGTGGCAAGTCGTCGGCGTGTGCGGCGATGGCAAATACAACAGTCTCGGCGAAGCTCCGATGCCTGCCGTCTTTCGCCCACAATTCCGTGACTACGATACAGTTTGCACGCTCGTTGTGCGGACGAACGGCGATCCGCGTTCCATTATTCCGGCGCTCCGCAACGAGATCCAAAAAATCGACGCCACGCTTCCGATCTACGACGTTAAGACGCTGACGGAGCATATGAACATTCCGCTCTTCCCCGCCCGCATGGCTGCGAATGTTTTGGGAAGTTTCGGTGCGCTCGCACTTGTTCTGGCCGCCATTGGCATTTACGGCGTCATGTCCTATGTCGTGGCCGGGCGCACGCGCGAGATCGGATTGCGCATGGCTCTCGGTGCGCAATTGCATCATGTTCGCCAACTCATTCTTCGACAAGGCATGATGCTCGCCGGGATTGGACTCATTCTCGGTCTTGCTGTCGTCTTCGTGCTCGCGCGGTTCCTGACCAGCATGCTTTACGGCGTGAGTCCGAGCGACCCAGTCACGTTCATTGGCATCAGCTTCCTCCTTGCCGTGGTTGCGCTGCTCGCGTGCTACGTCCCCGCGCGTCGCGCCGCCCGTGTCGATCCTATGATCGCGCTGCGCGAAGAATGATATCTTTCTGAAGGCAAAGCGAAGCGATTTGGTAATCGAAGCTTTTACAGGAAAGCCAGAGCGGGCTCAAGTCGCTAACGCTCCGATCAGTTCGCAGAACTTCTTCAGATCGATGTTGCCGCCAGAGACGATCGCGACAATCGGGCCTTTGCCGGCTTTTCCGGTCAGCGCCGCAGCGACCGGCAACGCACCTGCGCCTTCGGAAATAACTCTCGCCTTTTCCGCAATGAGCCGCATCGCTTTTTTCGTCTCGTCCAGGCTGACTACGATGTAGCCATCAACGACCGGCTTCATTCGCGCCCACATGCGTGGAAACATGCTTTGTCCACCGGCGCCATCGACGAAAGAAGCCTTCCAATCCTTGAACACTTGCGGAGATCCTTTGGCGAACGACAGCGCTGCGGGAGCGGCTGTCTCCGGTTCGGCGCCCCAAACCTTGATATCCGGCTTCAGCGCCTTGATCGCACTGGCGACACCGGTGATGAGTCCGCCGCCGCCGATGCTGGCTATGACAGCAGTCGTTTCAGGCACATCTTCGAGGATCTCCAAACCCATCGTGGCATGACCCGTAATGAAATGGTGATCGTCGAACGGATGGACGAATGTTCCTTCGACTCCGGGAAACACGCGTTCCTCAAGCGCTTTCCAAGCGACATCATAGGACACCGGAATCAATTTTGCGCCGAGCGCGCGCATCCGTTCAAGCTTCGACGTGGGCGCAGTTTCGATCACAACGACTGTGCACAGCACGCCCGCTTGTCTCGCGGCATAGGCAACGCCTTGTCCTGCATTTCCCGCGCTGATGGTCCAGACCCCGCGCTTGCGCTCGGAATCGGAGAGCATCGCCACTGCATTCGCCGCGCCGCGCAACTTGTAGGCGTTGATCGGCTGCAGGTTCTCCAGTTTGAGCCGGACGTCGGGATAGTCCGGTCCCAGGTCCAAACGGATCAGCGGCGTGCGCACAATTGTCTTTGCGATTCGCTTACACGCTTCTCGTATCTCGGAGAGTTCGATCGGACGAACAGCTTTCAGTGTCGTGGACATTATCGATCTTGTTCTAACGCGTGAAGGAATTCGCGCCAGCTATATTTCCTGGCGATGAACAATTGAACGCTTTGAGATGCATGTGTGTCTCAGCATTCACCATGATCAAAATTACCACTTCAGCTTTAGTTGCGGCGGCAATGCTAATAACATCCAGCGCGTTCGCGGGAGACAAGGCATGCTGCGCCCAAGGCGTGTCGAACACCAGCAAAACGGCCTGCGCCGATTTGGCAGCACTGAATCTCACGCCCGATCAAAAGGCTAAAATCGAAGCGTGGCAGGCCGAATGTATGAAGGCAGGCTGCACGAAAGAAAGCCGGAAAACATTCCTGAAGCAGGCGAAAGGAATTCTTTCTGCAGAGCAATTCGCTCAGCTGAAAGCTGAGTGCGGAAAGATGCACTCTGCTCAAAAGACGCAGAGCTAATTGTGCTCAGGCAAGGGCGTTTGATTGCCGAAAAGCTTTCGGTCAATCGCTCCTGTTGCCTCGAAGATTTTCGCTGACCGCTGAGAAATCTGCGGGCCGCACTCGTGGCGGAGCCCGCAAGATTTTCCGTTTTGTTTCGCGAAGCCGTTCGACCTCCTGGGCAATGCCACACTCCAAAAGCCGCAGCGTGTAATTCCCAGCGTCTGCTGGAAAACTTCCCATCGTCGCGCCATAAGCTCGTCGAACTTCGCCGGAGGAAGATGGCGGCCTTTTTTTGCTCGAATCCAGATAGGAGTAACGGCGCACCCATTCGGGATTGTCGCTAAAAAACACTCCGCGAATCCATCGATCGGCGAAGCGCCGGGCGGGCAGGCCAAGCCAGAGGTCATGCACGAAAACTGCCCTGGGTTTGCCGGTGCGGAGGAGACGCAATGCCAGCTTCAGCGCGCGAAAGTCCTTTGGTCCGTCGATCAAAATTACATCGCCTGGCTGGAGCAGTTGCGGCAGAAGCAGGCGTGAATCGCCAAACCGGCACTCGACATTGCTGCGCCCTTTTAATCGTTCCGCGGCAATCTCCACATCCGGCGAAGCGACATCGGATTCAATGCTGACGATCGACGCTTCAGGAAAAAGCAGGGAGAGGACGAGCGTGCTTTGGGCACGGGCACGACCCGATTCAAGGATTCGTCCCGGTTCCAGATGGGCCACCGAAGCGTAGAAGAAAAACATCTCGCTCCGGCGAATGCCTCTCGTTGCGTGGGTCACACCCGCGATTCGTTGCAGGTAATCAGTGACATGATTCTCCGCTTGGGCGAGCAATCTAGCCAGGCTGATCAGGCCAGTATTTTTTAGAGCGTCCAACTGAAGAAACTCCGCCAGCGAGAACCTCTCAAAAGATTGCTGAACGCATTCGTTTCTCTTGTCACATGCGAGCTTAGACCGGATCTGAACATACCACTGCCCGGAGCCAGAAGCTGTTGCAGTAAATCAGACAATCGCCAACCAGCCTTGTGCAATTCATCGTGAACGATGCGCACGGACCAGTCGCGATACGAGAGATGGTCGGGCATCTGCTTTTCCGTCGCCGACCCAAAAGCGGCCCTGGTGCCATCGTTCTGCGACTGTGGGTGGACGCCGATAAAATTCAATCGCTCATGTGCTTCGCGCGCGATCGGCAAAATTTCGTTTGCCCAAGCTTCCGCATAGTTCTTGATGTCGACATTTGCCGGCATCCGCCAGTCCTTTGGTTCGTGTGTGGCCATCTCGTGAACCAGCTCCTTCTTGAGCGGCTTGATCTGCGCCTGGAGTTCGCGTTTCCGGAGGCTGCCTGGCACCTGTGAGAAGAGTGCATTTACGGTATCATAGTCCCAAAAGCCGTGTAATTTTTTCTTATGCATACCGCGCCGGCGCGGCGGCTCACCACTCAGTTCCAACGTGAACGTATTCCCGCCTTCGTCTGCCAGGGCTGATTCGTCTTTATGGGGATCGGCGACCCGCCCCTGCGCATCGAAATACTGTGCGCCAACATGCAGCGGCTGATGAATGTCAGCGACGTAATGAGCCAGGAGAATAAGCGCAACGGGTTTAGTGATCTTGCGTTCGTTTTGTTCCGGCATTCGTCCTCGCAGAACATCGATGCAGTACGGGATCATATGAACTATGTCCCATTGGCTGCGACCAGCTGCACCGTCCCCGTAATTTTGCGCCGGCACGACTGGTACATCGGTGTAATGAAACCAATGATGCGAAGGCGCTGCTGAACTCTTGTCGTGCATTGGCTGATTCGCCCGCCAAAAATCGCGCAACTGCCTGTCGATTTTCGGAGACGCGACGTGGAAAGACTTCGGATAATCCACTCCCTTTTTGTCCCAGCCTTTGATCGTGTCAGGAATCACGGCCGCTTTTTCCAGGGAAAGACCGCCGATCAGCGCGCGGATCTTCGCCGCGGTAGGCGTGTTCGCCAAGCGTTCGTCCGCAATCGCACCCACGATCTCGTGCCCAAGAGGAGCGTATGCTCGCAGCGGGGTCGAAAGTCCGATGCTAAGAAGAATTGCCACGAGGAGAACGTGGCGATACGCGGATCTCATTTTGGAATTGGCGACAATACGAGCGAAACGAGAGATACCTAGAAAAATCCCGACGCGCTTCCCTGCTCAATAGCAGGAAGCGGCGCAGCGGTAGCTTGTCAATCCTGGACGTCGCACGTTGAGAATTGCGCGCATATTTGCTCGAGACGTTTCTGGAGCTTCGAGAAATGCGATCCGGCCCAGTAAATTTGGCCGCAGCCGGTGCAACGCCGGAATTGTTCGTAATAGATTTTGGTAAGCGGCTCAAGCTTCTCAATTACGTCAGCTTTGCCGACTTTTTGGAGTGGCGAATTGCAGCGAAGGCAACGGGTGAAAGGAGTGATCGAACGGAAAAGGTCAAAGCGACGGATCACCTCGACCGTCTGTTCGTCAGCGTTTTGGGAACGCGGGCAATAACCGTGCCGGACCACCGCGTGCATGAGCAGGCGCCGATCTCGCGTAAGCAAAGCCCGGTCTTCGCTTTCCATTATTCTGAGTAGTTGACGATCTTGCGCCCGGCGGTCGTAAGCGACATCGAAACCGAACAAGCGCAGATTGCGTGCAAGTTTTCCCAAATGTCCGTCAACGATAAAGCGTTTTGCAGAGCGCACCTGTAATCGATTTACCTCAAAATGCGTGCGCGGCGATTGCACCGGATACACGTCAATATTCGCGTCCTGATCGAGGGCATGACCGAAATCGACGGGCCGCCCA
>JBIOVE010000097.1:0-3536 GCA_044867565.1 Candidatus Udaeobacter sp.
AAAGGGCTCCACGGTGGAGAGTCAGATCTTTACAAGTGTCGTATTTGACCGCCGCGACAATCCCTTGATCACGCGGCGCGGACAGCGGGTAAGCTTTTCGCCCTATATTGCGGGCGGTTTTCTCGGAGGCGATGTGCAGATTTACGGACTCGATCTCGAAGGTTCTCAGTATTTCCATCTTCCCTGGGACATGATCTTGCTCGTCAACGGTGAAATTGCGACTGTTAGTGTTTGGGATCAGCCGAAAACGCATACCGTTCTGACGTTCCCGGCTCCTGCGCCGAGTCCATCGCCAGCCCCATCGCCTTCGCCGATTCCCGTAGAGATTTCAAATGTGCCGATTTATGAGCGGCTTTATCTCGGCGGTGCAAACAACCTCCGCGGGTTTCCCTTCCGCGAAGTTGGGCCGAAGGATCAGTTCGGCGAACCAATCGGTGGCAATTCCCTGGCACGCGCAACCGTGGAACTTACTTTCCCAATTATCGAAAAAGCGCGCGGCGCAATCTTTTATGACACGGGTTTCGTCAATAGTGAGTCGTGGTCGTTTGGCTTCAATCACATCGCCTCCGACATCGGCGTTGGACTTCGACTTGATTTGCCGATTGGGCCGCTGCGCATTGACTACGGATATCCGATCCAGCGTGACGGGTACAACGGCGGCGGGAAATTTAACTTCAACGTAGGTTATCAATTTTGAACGAATATAAATAGTTGCAGTCTAACGCGGTTCCTACCACCGTTATCCCGGTAATATGAAAAAGTTTCTTTCTACAATTCTTGCTTTAACGCTTGCCTTTCCGATTGCGGCTTTCGCGCAGGGCGTACTGAAAATCGGAACTGTCGATATGCAGCGCGCGTTCAAGGAATACAACAAGACGAAGGACGCTGAAGCGAAAATCAATGACGCCAAGAGTGCCGCCAAGAAAGAGTACGATGATCGGGCTGAGGCCTATAAAAAGGCGCTCGATGAAATCAATACTCTGAACAAGCAGCTGGACGCTCCCGCGCTGAGCGCCGAAGCCAAAACGCAAAAAGCAAAGGAGCGCGACGACAAGATCGCCAACATCAAGAAGATGGAGCGGGAGATCAACGACTTCAGCCAAACCCGCGAACGGCAGCTACAGGAGCAGTTGATGCGCATGCGAGAGGGTATCGTGAAGGAAATTACCGACGTGGTGGTGGAAAAAGTCAAAGCCACGAATCTGGACTTCGTGTTTGATAAGTCGGGCGTGAGTCTCAACGGCGTCCCTGTTGTGATGTACGCCCCGAATAATGTTGATTTCACCAATGACATTATTACTGTGCTAAATAAGCCGGGTCGCAGCACGGCAAGTTCAACTGAAAAGACCGCGGTGAGTCCATCCCCGACGCCGGCAAGAGGTTCAAAACCGTAGTTTAACTTCGACAGCTTAAGATACACGCGGGGCCAACCTCGCGTGTATTTTTTCGTACAGGTGAAAAGCACGTGCGCGCTTCGACGGGAAACAATTCGCGAGCGGTTGCAAACCACGGAAGTGCCTGTTCAAAACCCGGTTGCGCGTCGAGCCAGATTTCGGCTGACACATTGGACGGCCATCGTATTGCTCGGGTTCTGCGCCAGTTCAGTCGCAGCCAATTGGCAGTCAACGCTCACGAGCGATCCGCCGGGAAATTTTCCGGAGCTTCGGCCTCTCCGTGCGACCTATCGTTTCGGATGGTCTGGACTTACTGCGGCTACTGGAGAGATCCACTTTACAAAGCCAGCCGAAGACAAATTTCAGCTCGACGGAACAGGGCGGACGATCGGCTTTGTCCGCGCCTTATGGAAGCTGGATGCAAATCATCATGCCGTCGCCGATGCCCAAACGCTGCGCCCAATCGAAACCCAGCAGACAGAGAATTATCGATCAAAGAAAATGGCCACTCGCCTTACTTTTACAAATAACGGTGTAACGCGCGCGCGAACAGAAACCAGGGGAGGCTCTACCGGCACAAAGACTCGCCAATTTGATTTTCCCGACCTATTCGATCTGCACTCGGCCATGCTTTATCTGCGAAGCCAGCCACTCAGGGACGGAAGTGTTCATCGTGTCGTCGTCTATCCCACGACAAACGCTTATCTTGCCACCATCAGGGTAATTGGCCGGGAAAAAATTTCGGTGCGCGCCGGCGCTTACAACGCCATCAAAATCGATTTGCGACTTAACCGGGTCGGCAAGCATCTCGAGTTGGAGCCGCACCGGAAATTCCGTCGCGGCACGATCTGGGTCTCGGACGATGCCGAGCGAATTCTGCTTCGGATCGAAGCACACATTTTTGTCGGCACGGTTTTTGCCGAACTACAGTCAGTGCGCTTTGACAGTCCGAAGCCGTAGGGCGCCATCAATCACAAAGCGTTTTGCAGTACGCAACCTCTACAGCAGCGACCCAACCCCTTCGGGCTTTCGATTAACTATTCCGGCACCCATTCGCCGCGCACGGGTGGTGGGGGCCTCGGGGGAGGACGTGCACGCTGCCGCGATGGATTGAAGACCGGTGCGCGCGCGCGTGGCAATAGCTTGAGCGCGGCAAGCGTGTCCAGATCAAGCCGGCCTGTAATCGGAAGCTGCATCCGCGCTTGATAAGCGCGCAGCGAAAGTTCCATGTCCGGGCTGTAAGCTCCGTCGATCTCCCCTCGATAGAGCCCGCGACGCGCCAGAGCTATTTGCGCGGACACCACGACATTGCGTTGCACATCGAACGGGGCTGCCTGATAGGGAGTTCCGGCAAGGACTCCTCCCGGGGGAGTGCCGGGCGGCATCGGATTAGATGGGTAGACTTGTCGACCTTGCGGCGCGAAAGGCTGAACTGGCGCGGGAGACGCATCCGCTAAGTTGCCGGAACGTTGATCGCCAGGAACAGGCGCACCGGGCGTGGGCGATGCGCCAGGCTTTGCCGCCGGTCGCGCGGACGCAGAAGAATCAATCCCAAGCGAGCGCAGCGTTTCGCTATTGAGCTCACCGTTAACCTGGAGTCCATTGCGAATTTGATAGCGGCGAATCGCGGCGATCAGATTTGCATTCGTTTCGCCGGTAATCTCGCCATAATAAAAACCCTGATCCTTCAGCGTCTGTTGCACGCTCTCGATCATTTGGTCTCCTAGCACAAACACGACCGATCCGAGGAAAATCAGTGCGGCGGCCACTTTGGTTTTCATTCGATGCTATTTTGACGCCTTCATTTTTTTGCTTATTCAGCGCTTTCCCTGAGCTGTCACCGCCAGGGTCGATTGACGCTGCTTTACTGCATCGCGATAACGCACGATTCCATCGCTGACGGCCGCGGCGATTTGCTCCCGATAATCTTCGCTCGCCAGTCTGGAGATGTCCTCTGTGTTGGTGAGAAAGCCGCCTTCGATCAGAACAGAGGGGGAAGTCACATTTGCGATTACAAAAAGCTGTTTCGCCTTTGTGCCACGATCAAGCGCCCGTGTGCGCGCGACCAGCGCTTCCTGAATAAATCCGGCGAGATTTTGACTTTCAACATTTGGCGATTCAGAAAGTGCTCGCCACAGGAAA
>JBIOVE010000098.1:0-3504 GCA_044867565.1 Candidatus Udaeobacter sp.
TGATCGCCCATCACGCCCACCGAGCGGATCGGCAGCAGCACGGCGAACGATTGCCAGACACGGTAATACCAATCGGAAGATTCCATCTCGCTTACCACAATCGTGTCCGCTTCGCGCAGGATCGACAATCGCTTGGGCGTGACTTCTCCGAGA
Organism: Candidatus Udaeobacter sp.; assembly: GCA_044867565.1. Classification (GTDB taxonomy): domain Bacteria; phylum Verrucomicrobiota; class Verrucomicrobiia; order Chthoniobacterales; family UBA10450; genus Udaeobacter. The sequence goes on from JBIOVE010000098.1 coordinate 154, forward strand.
ATGCGAACGGCGAGACCCGGCCCCGGGAAGGGCTGACGGTAAACAATCTCTTTCGGCAGTCCGAGCTGCAATCCGGCCTGGCGCACTTCGTCTTTAAATAATTGGCGCATCGGTTCGACGAGCTCAAAATGCATTTTTTCGGGTAACCCGCCCACATTGTGATGACTCTTGATCACCTGCGCGGGATTGCCTTCGATTGACACGCTCTCAATCACGTCGGGATAAAGCGTGCCTTGCGCGAGAAATTTGTATCCGCCGTGTCTACGTGCGCCGTTCCGGCGATCTTCCTCGAGCAATTCCTCGGTCGCGTGTTGAAATACCTTGATGAATTCGTTGCCGATGATTTTTCGTTTCGTTTCGGGATCGGTCACGCCTTTGAGCAGCGCGAGAAAGCGTTCGCTCGCATCCACATATTTCAGCCGTACATGAAAATTTTCGCCGAAGACGCGCTGAACGACTTCTTCCTCGCGCGAGCGCAGCAGTCCGTTGTTCACGAAAATACAGGTGAGCTGATCGCCAATCGCTTTGTGCAGAAGCGCAGCGGTAACCGAAGAATCGACGCCGCCGCTCAAGCCGAGCACGACCTTTTGATCGCCAACCTGTTTCCTGATTCGCTCGCAAGCCTCGTCGATGAAGGAACCCATCGTCCAATCCATCGGGCAGCGGCAAATGTGATAAACAAAATTCTGTAGAATCTCCTTGCCGCGCGGGGTGTGCGCGACTTCGGGATGAAATTGTAGTCCGTAGAGCTTGCGTTGTGGATCTTCCACAGCGGCGAAGTCGCAACCCTCGGTAGTGCCGGCGACGCGAAAACCTTTCGGCAACGCGGTCACTTCATCGCCATGGCTGTTCCAGACGTCGATCTGTTCGCCGATTCTATCGAATAATTGCGAGCTGTTCGTGATGTGCAACATGCCGGGCCCGTACTCACGTCGTCCCGTGAACACGACCCGGCCGCCAAGATGATGCGCCATCAGCATCAGTCCGTAGCAAATGCCGAGAACCGGGATTCCAAGCGAAAAGATTTCTGGATCGAGATGTGGTGCGCCTTTGTCGTAAACGCTGGCCGGCCCGCCGGAAAGGATAAGTCCGTTTGGTTTCAGCTTTGCGATTTCAGCGGCCGGCATGTCGAAGCGGACAATTTCCGAATACACCTGGCACTCGCGGATGCGCCGGGCGATGACCTGGGTGTACTGCGAACCGAAATCCAGAATGAAAATTCTCGAGTGCGCTGCTGGAGCCGCCGTCTTCACGCTACGGATGAGTTTGCGGCACGCTATGCTGGCTCGCGGGATCGTCGGGAGGCCGCTCCATTGGGCCGAGCGTTCCCTTTCCGGTCACGCCGCGCTCAAATTGCCCCTGCACTTCCTGCGTGCTGCGTTGTTCAAGCGGATCAGCGCAGCCGCCCGCGATCAGCCATGCGATCATGAGCAGGATCGACATGCGCTTCATCCGCTTATTTTAGAAAGCGGGTGATCCATTGCAAGAGCGTTGAAGCGTTACATTCTTGTTGCCGCTTTAACCCTTCAACGCTTCAACTCTTTAACGCGTTATGATTAAGCCGGAACTCTTGCTCCAAGGCTATCGCCTTGGTGTCTTTCCGATGGCGATGGAGAACGGGAGTATCGAATGGTTCTCACCCGATCCGCGCGCGATTTTGCCACTGGAAGATTTTCATGTGCCGCACGCCCTGCGGCGCGTCCTGCGCAAAAACGTTTTTGAAACGAAGATCGACAGTCATTTCTCAGAAGTGATCGAAGCTTGCGCCAAACGTGAAGACACCTGGATCAATCGCGAGATCATCGAAAGCTACACGCGAATGCACGAACTCGGTTATGCGCACTCGGTCGAAGCGTGGGCCAACGGCAAACTCGCTGGCGGACTTTACGGCGTCTCAGTCGGCGGCGCGTTCTTTGGCGAGTCGATGTTTCATCGTGTGACCGATGCATCAAAGATTGCGTTGGTGGCGCTGGTCGAACATTTGCGTACTCGGAAATTCGCGTTGCTCGATACGCAATGGCTCACACCGCACTTACAACAATTCGGCGGCATCGAAATTTCGCGGAATTATTATCTGCGTCTCTTGCGCAGAGCAGTCGAATTGCCGCGCAAATTCTAAGGTAGGTTGTAGACGCCGACCTCTGGGCGGTGCGCCGCGTGCGCGCTAAAGACGACAGCGCCGCACTTCGCAGAGCGAAGCGGCTACAGCGCACGTCGGCGAGGCGGGTTGAGCGTTTTTCGTTTTCATCAAGCGACGCGCTTGCCCTGCAACTGGAATCTTGCATAGTGAACGCCCGGCATTTGCGCGCGATTAGCGATTGTCGATCTTTTTGCAGCGACGGCTGGGTAGCTCAGTTGGCAGAGCAGTGGACTGAAAATCCACGTGTCGGCGGTTCGATTCCGCCCCCAGCCACACCCCATTTTCAGAGCGAAAACATGAGTGAAACACGCACTTTTCCGGCATCCAGCCAAAACCCCTGAGATCAAAGAAATACCGGCTTTGCGGAACCAAAGTGTCCTGCAGTGTCTGCAATAGGCCATTCCCGCGCCCCTGCGCCCGAATTTCTGCCTTTGACGCTCGGACTCTCCGGCGAATACGCGGCCTTGCCAAGGTCACCGTTGGCGAATAAAGGGTCAGTTCGTGAGTCTCGCTGATTCCTACTGGGAATTAACTAATCTGCCGATATGAAAGCGAATCGGTTGGTATTCACGGTTCTGTTGCTGGTGACTGCCGCTGTCTTTCAACTGCCGGCTCAACAGAACGAGGCGGACCGCAAGATGCTGGCCGAAATCCGCGCCGGAGCAGACAAAGGCGATGCCAAGGCCCAGTATGAATTGGGTCGCGCATTCTTTTCCGGCACGCCTCGCGTGGCAAAGGATGAGGCGGAAGCAGTGAAGTGGTTTCTAAAAGCTGCCGAACAGAATGTCGCCGACGCTCAATTCAGTCTGGGCGTCTGCTACGCCAACGGCCGAGGGGTGACGAAGGATGATGCGGAGTCAGTGAAATGGTTTCGCAAAGCTGCCGAGCAGAATTACGCCCGGGCTCAATACAATCTGGGCGTCCGCTACGCCAAGGGCCAAGGGGTGGCGAAGGATGATGCGGAGTCGGTGAAATGGTTTCGCAAAGCTGCCGAGCAGAATGATGCCCGGGCTCAAGCCACATTGGGCGTCCGCTACGCCAAGGGCCAAGGGGTGGCGAAGAATAAGGTGGAAGCCGTAAAGTGGTATCGCAAAGCTGCCGAACAGAATGTCGCCGACGCTCAATACAATCTGGGCGTCTGTTACGCCAACGGCCAAGGTGTGACGGAGGATGATGCGGAGGCGGTGAAATGGTTTCGCAAAGCGGCGGAG
>JBIOVE010000099.1:0-3192 GCA_044867565.1 Candidatus Udaeobacter sp.
GCCAACCCGCGGCAGTGTACGAGACGAGAGAGACCACAACAACGACGACAAGGCCTTAACTGCGAAAAGTTCGTTCGTTGGATTGAATCGAAGCGCTCGCGGAAAGTTTTCGCGAGCGCTTTTTCTATCGGACGAAGTAAATGCGGCTGCGAACGCTTTCGGGGCCTCTAGTTCAATCAACATAGCCGTCGGGGAATTTCTGGTGCCATTTCCAGGCGCTCTCGACGATCGCGTCAAGTGATTGGAACTGCGGTTGCCAGCTGAGCTCATTTTTGATTTTTTCAGAGGAAGCGACCAGGCGCGGTGGATCGCCAGGCCGACGCGGTTTTTCCACGGTATCGATCTTGTGTCCGGTAATTTTTCGGCAGGCCGCGATTACTTCACGAACACTGGAGCCGCCGCCGGTGCCAAGATTGTAAGATTCACTCCTGGCTGAGCCCAGAGCCAGAATGTGCGCTCGGGCAAGATCGACAATATGGATGTAGTCACGAACGCAGGTGCGATCCGCAGTTTCGTAATCGGTGCCGTAAATTTCCACGTGCGGTTTTTGGCCAAGCGCGACTTTGAGCACATTTGGGATCAAATGCGTCTCCAGCCGGTGATCTTCACCGAAATTCCGGGTGGCGCCCGCCGCATTGAAATAACGCAGTGCAACAAACTTCAAACCATGAATCTCGTCGTACCAGCGCAAAATTTTTTCAAAGGCCAGCTTCGATTCGCCGTAGGGATTGATTGGCCCCGCTGGCGCCGTTTCATCGATTGGCAACCGCTCCGGCGGCCCGAAAATCGCGCAGGTCGAAGAAAAAACGATCCGCCCTACGCGCGCCGCCACCATCGCGTCGAGCAGGTTTAGGCCGTTGGAGAGATTGTTGCGAAAATATTTGGACGGATCGCGCATCGACTCGCTGACGAGCGCACTTGCGGCAAAATGCATGACCGCATCCGGGCGGGTCGAGGCCAGTGCGGAGTCGATCGCTTGCCGATCCTGCAAGTCGCCTTCGATGAATCGCGCACGCCGATCGACGGCGCCGCGATGGCCTTCACTAAGATTATCGAAGACCGCAATCTCGTGGCCGTGATCGAGAAGCAGTTCCGTGCAGACGCTGCCGATGTAACCGGCGCCGCCAACGACGAGAATTTTCATTCGCCGAAGCTCCTGGACGTCTGACGCTCGTGTCAAAAGAAAGCGTAAGCTTCTACGTCTTTTTCTTTTGCTGAGTTTTTTTGGAATCCAAGCTGGCGACCAACTTTTTCTTTCGCTGCATTTTTTTCTGCTGCAAACTCGCGACCATCTGCCGCACGCAGCGGTTTTTGCAGCGCGGAACAAGCACCGTCAGGCTCTGTTCCTCCGATCCCCATTGCAAAATGGCGATGTCCACGTGACGGACCCCCCAGCGTTTCATGTCGAGACGGCTCGTCTTGTAAAGATCAATCGTGTCGGTTCCAATTAGCGCCGTTCCATAATCGTCGATGATGTACTCCTCGTTTGTATCGGCGATTCGGAAATGTGTCCCGAGCGGAAAGCGTGACCAATCGGATGCGGCGCTCATTACGTGATCGCCGGAAAGGCGCTTGCCGATGGCGTTATGGGCTCCACCCCTTTCGGTGTGCGTATAGGCAGTCGTCCGCACGCGTTGCATGCGGTGTCCGGCGCCAAGGTTCGGGTTTGACTGAGTGGCACAGCCAACGACCAGGCAAGCCGCAATTCCTGCGAATGTAAGGTTAAGGCACTTCGGCATTTGCAATATCGCGCCCTCAATAGCAACTGAAGCGGGTAGAAGCAAGCAATAATTTGCAGGGCCGGCTCGGGAAGGGGTCCATGAACCGTGCCGTTGCGCGCGCGATTGCCAGCAAACTGGCTAAGGTGGCGGGCGCGTGGCTGACGTTCCGGACAATTCCGTCGTGCAATGCGGGCAACGCGTGGCTTTGATCGGGATGGTCATCGCGCAAGCAGGGCATTCCTTTGCGACAGGCGCTTTTGCGTCGGGTCGCCTCAGCTTGTTGATCGCGCGCACGAGCAGAAAAACCGCACCGGCCACAATCGCGAAATTAATCAGCAGGGTGATGAAGTTTCCATAATTCCAAGTGATCGCTCCTGCTTTCACTGCATCTGCCGACGTATTAAATGCAGTCGATCCATCTTTCGCGGCCCGCAAAATGATAAACTTATTGGAGAAATCGAGTCCGCCGGTGAAGAGGCCGATCGGCGGCCTGATCACGTCTTTGACCAGCGAGTTGACGATCGAGCCGAAGGCCGCGCCGATGATCACTCCGACCGCGAGATCGATCGCATTACCTTTGATCGCGAATTCCTGAAATTCTTTCCAAATGCTTTGGAGTTGCTTCATATCACGATGTTGACCAGTTTTTGGGGGACGACGACGATTTTACGAACAGTTTTGCCGTTGACCAGTTGTTGAATCTTGGGACTGGCGAGGGCAGCCGCCTGAACTTCTTCTTGCGCGGCGTTGATCGACAATCGGATTCGGTCGCGCACTTTTCCGTTTACTTGAATAACCATTTCAACTTCGTCTTCGACCAGGAATCGTTTATCGTAATCGGGCCATTTCTGCTCGGTAATGTCGCCAGCATTGTCCCGAAACTTTTCGTTTAACCTTGCCCAAAGCTCGGAAGTGAGATGCGGCGCGAACGGATTGAGCAAAATGAGAAACGTTCGCATCGCCGAGAGCGGGATGGTTTCGGTCCCTCGCTGCGGGATAAATGCGTTCACGAAAATCATCATCTGTGAAATCGCGGTGTTGAACGAGAGTGACTCGATATCTCCCGTCACTTTTTTAATCGTCGCGTGCGTGATCTTTGTTTGCGCGCCGGTTGGATCGACGTCTTGCAGCCTGGCGGATAATTCCCACCCGCCAGCCTGGTTCTCGGTCATAAGCAAACGCCAGACGCGCGCGAGAAAACGAGAAATGCCTTCGACGCCGCGCATGCTCCACGGCTTCATTTGCTCGAGCGGCCCCATAAACACTTCATAGCACCGAAAGGCGTCAGCGCCGTATTGGTCGATGACATCATCGGGTTTGACGATGTTTCCGCGCGACTTCGACATTTTCTGTTGTCTTCGCCGAGGACAATTCCCTGATTCACCAGGCGCTGAAACGGCTCTGGCTTCGACACATAACCGAGGTCAAACAGCACCTTGTGCCAGAAGCGCGCGTAAAGCAGATGCAGCAC
>JBIOVE010000100.1:0-7474 GCA_044867565.1 Candidatus Udaeobacter sp.
GTTTGGGCGTGCCGGTGATGTGAAACCAGCTGTCCCATTCGCTGTCGTCGAAAGGAATGTTCGCGCCGATCGCGGCTGCCCCGACACCAGGTAACACGCGCACGCGCTCGAGCAAGCGATTCCAAAACGCTCGCAGTTTGTCGTCGTCCCAAACCTTTTGTCCATTCTTATCCTTCCCGTATTTCGCCTTCGGCAATTCAATCGAGGTCAACAGAATGTTGTGCGGATCGAAATTGAGCGGCGCACTTTGCGCGTGCCAAAAGCTTTTGAGCGTCAATCCCGCGCCGGCGAGAAGAACGACCGCCAGTGCCACTTGCGTGATCACAAGTCCGGAGCGCGCGCGTTGTTTGCCGATGCCGCCGCTGCCGCCCCGCGTGCCAGCTTCGTGCAGAGCAACCGAAAGCGCGGCCGTGTGTGAGATGCGCCACGCTGGCCAGATGCCGGCAAGAATTCCTGCACCGAGCGCGACTACGCCGGTGTAGAGCAACGCCATCGCGTCGATGCGTGTTTCCTGGAAGCGCGGAATGTTTGGAGGACAAAGGGCGATGATGAGATCGAGACTCCAAATGGCAAAAAGCACGCCGGCGGCGGCGCCAACGAGCGCAAGCAGGACACTTTCGGTCAATAGTTGGCGAGCCAATCTCCAGCGGCTCGCCCCCAGCGCGGCGCGGATGGCCAATTCTTTCGCACGCGACAAGGCCCGCGCCAATTGCAGATTGGCTACATTCGCGCACGCGATCAGCAGCACGCACCCAACTGCCGCCAGCAATAGGTTTAAGCTTTGCCGATACTCGCCGACGGCCGCTTCGAGCAGTCCCTTCGTGTAAACGCGCCGAGTGGTGTTCGTCTTGGGATATTCCTTCTCCAGCGCGACCGCGATCGTATCGAGATCGGCGTTCGCCTTTGTCAGCGACACACCTGGTTTCAATCTTCCGAGAACGCTAAAACCGGGATGATTGTCGCGGTTGAGGACACTTTCTTGTTTGCGCAGCTCCGCCAGCGGAACCCAGATTTGTGAAAGGCGCGGAAATTTTATCTCCGCTGGCAGAACGCCGATGATTTCGCGCGGCACACCATCCACCGTGATTTGCTGGCCGAGCACTTTTTGCGAACTGCCGAAACGCGTGCGCCAGAGTGTTTCGCCGATCAGGACAACCGGCGCACTTCCCGCTGTATCATCTGCTTCCGCGAAATCACGGCCGATGATCGGTTTCATCTTGAGCACATTGAGATAATTGAAGCTGACTCGTGCGCCGCCGATCCGTTCTGGCGCGGCCTGTCCGCCCGGAATGGACATATTGTATGTCTCCCGCCTAACGAGGGCTAGATCGGTGAAACTTTTCTGACCAGCGCGCCAGTCGAGATAGTTCGGATAACTGACCGACCCGTTCGGAAAGGAAGCGGTGCGTTCGCGGAGCACGATGAGGTCATCCGGCTCGGGATAAGGCAGCGGGCGCAACAAGACCGCGTTGACCACACTGAAGATGGCGGTGTTCGCACCAATCCCGAGTGCCAGCGCCAGCACGGCGATAATTGTGAAGCCGGGATTTTTGAACAATTGCCGGATGGCGTATCGCAGGTCGTTCATAAGACTCCTGAGTTGTAATTTTTGCTTTGCATTTTATTCCGAGCGCAAGGCGATGACCGGATCGACGCGGGAGGCGCGGCGCGTCGGAATCCAGGAAGCGAGAGCAGCAGCAACCGCCAGAACCAAAGACGCTACGCCGTAACTGGTGAAATCGTAGCTATCGATTCCGAACAAAGAAGCACGGAGCAAGCGAGAGAAGAGGAACGCGCCTGCCAAACCCGCGAGCAGGCCGATTGCGACCGCGCGCATTCCGTGGGAAAGAATCAGGCGGGAGATCGAGCTGCGCGTGGCGCCGAGCGCGATACGAATCCCGATCTCGCGCGTCCGTTGCGTTACGCCGTATGCCATCGCGCCGTAGAGACCGGCTGCCGCCAGTGAAAGCGCAACGGTGGAGAAAAATCCAAGCAACCATCCCTGAAGGCGTGGCTGCCAGAGCGAGTTCGAAACCTCGTTTTCGAGAGAGGCAAAGTTAAAAGCGCCGGTCTCAGGAGCTACCGCGGCGAATTGGTTTCGGACGGCTGGAATCAGACTCAGCGGATCAACGCCTCGGGACGCGCGAATAAGAAAATGCGTTTGTTTCCACGCCAGTTGAAGACTGCATTGATACAAATCCGGACCCGCTTCTCGTTCGAGAGCCTGATGCCGGATATCGCCGACCACGCCAACGACAGGAAGCCATTGCGCCTCTGCGTCGATACCGTTTTTCAAACGCTTGCCGATTGGGTCCTCGCCCGGCCACAACCTCGCCCCCAGTCGTTCGCTGATAACGCAAACACGTGGCGCGTGAAGGTTGTCGCGATCCTCGAAAAAGCGGCCACGCAAAAGCGGAATGCGCAGCAGGCGAAAATATTCCGGACTGACCGTTTGAAAATTCGTCAGAAAATTGAGCGACTGCGTGTCAGCGGTTTTTCCCTCGGCAATAACAACAGCACGATTCCACGGTCGCTGCGGCACGAACGGCGGACTGTTGTTTGCGGCCGCGGCTTCGACTCCGGGAATACGGGAGACGGCCTGGAGCAGACGCGTGTAGCGATCGATTCTGACTTGGGGAGATTCGGTCCCGACATAGGTCGGATTGACTTCCAGCATCAAGACTTCGCGCGAATCAAACCCGGGATCGACTTCGCGCAGCTTCATGACACTACGCAAGACCAGGCTTGCGCCGACAATCAGAACGATCGACACCGCGATCTGCGCGATGGTGAGAATCTCACGAGTGCGACCGCCGCGCACGGTTCCGCCAGTATTACCCGCGCCGGACGCCTTCAGCGATTGCGTAACTTCATCTCGCGTAGCCTGCCATGCCGGCAATGTTCCGGCGATAACGCCAACGACAAAAGAAACGGAGACGGCAAAAGCAAGAACGTTAAGGTTAACATCGATCGTAACCCAGAAAGGCAATTCGATTGGAATGGAGGCGGCGACGAAATCGACGATCCAGAAGGCGAACATGCTACCGACAATGCCTCCGGCGAGGCCAAGTAAAGCGCTTTCGATAAACAGTTGTCGCAACAATTGACCCCGGCTCGCCCCCAGCGCTGAGCGCACGGCAAATTCGCGCTCGCGCGCCGCGCCTCGGGCGAGCAGAAGCTGACTGACGTTGGCGCAGGCGATCAGCAAAACGCCTCCGCACGCGGCCATGAGCATCAGCAACGTCCCGCGCACATTTCCAGTCCAGTGATCGCGTAAACTAACAACCGCCGCGCCGACATCTTTATTGGTAGCGGGATATTGCGCGGCCAGACGTTCCGCGATGAGACTCATTTCGGTCCGTGCCTGTGCCAGAGTTGTATCCGGCTTGAGCCGGCCAATCGCCTGATCGATTCGCGACAAACGACTCGTGTTTCTTTCGAACACCGAAGCCATCGGAACCCACAGATCGCTTTGCGAAGGGAAACGAAATCCCTTTGGCATGACGCCGATGACTGTTCGCAACGTGCCATCGAGGCGAAGCTGCCGCCCCAGAATTTTTTCGTCACCGCCGAGGGCCAGCCACAATCGGTGACTGATCAACATTACTTTGGGCGCAACCGGCTCGTCGTCAGCTGGTGCGAAGTTGCGACCGATCAACGGCTGAACCCCGAGTACCGCGAAAAGATTTGCGGTCGTGAACGTGGTCTTGAGCGTTTCTGTATGGCCATCGGCTGATTCCAGATTTCCGTTCCAGCGCAGATTGAAAAACGCGATATCAGAGAAACTCCGCGCCTGCTCCTTCCAATCCTTGAAGTCGAGATAGTTTACCCCGAGATCGCTCTCCGACCGGATGTTGCGCGATTGCAGCATAACGAGTTGGTCAGGGGCGACGTACGGCAGCGGTCGCAACAGGAATGTATCGATCACCGCAAACATGGCTGTGGTGCTGCCAATCCCGAGAGCCAGCGCGAATACTGCGATCACAGTGAAGCCGGGATTTTTTAGGAACTGCCGGAATGCAAAGCGGAGATCGTTCATGGGATGGATGATCCGCCTGAGGTGGACTGGTTGTTGATTTCTGATTTCATTCGGTGCGCAATGCTTGAATGGGATCGACCAGGGTAGCGCGGCGAGCGGGCAGCCAAGCAGCGAGAAAAGCGACAACGCTGATAAGAAAAACGATGGCGATGAACGTGATCGGGTCCCACGCGCCCACGCCGTAGAGCAGACTCTTGAGCAAACGAGTCGCGCCAAATGCCCCGATCAATCCGAGCGCGAGACTGATGCCGACAAATGCCATGGCTTGTCCCACAATCAGGCGAAAAATATTCGATTGCGCGGCACCCAGCGCCATTCGGACGCCGATTTCGTTCGTGCGTTGCGATACCGAGTAGGCCATCACTCCGTAAATTCCGATCGCGGTCAGGACGAGCGCAGTTCCAGCGAAGATCGATAAGATCAAAGCGTTAAAGCGCGGACGGGAGAGGGAGCGCGACATGTATTCATCAAAAATGCGCACCCGGGTAAGTGGAATATTCCGATCGACTGCCGCAACTTCGGCCCGCACCGCGGAAGTGATTCCGGCGGGATTGGAAATATTCGTGCGTATGACCAGCGACGGCGTTCTAGCGGGAATTTGCGCAGCCGAGAGATAAATCTCGGGCGTGAAATCCGCGGCCAACGAACGGGTTTTCACGTTGCCAACGACTCCGACGATGGTCCGCATCAACGGAGGTTTGTCATCGACGCTCCAGCTCGGCTGGATGCGTTTGCCGATCACGTTTTGGCCGGGAAAAAATTTTCGCGCGAAGCGTTCGTTCACGATCACGACTGGCAATGATTTCAACTGATCGGTTTCCTCAAAGCCGCGACCTTGCAGAATCGGAACGCCCGCGGTCTTAAAGTAATCAGGGCCGGCGATCCGCGTCACGCTGTCGGGTTGCTGACCTTCGGGCACCGGATGTTCCTCGATATCGAAAGAGGAGACGTTGAGACTGCCGCTGAGTGGGAGCGGCCAGACAAAACTGGCTGACTCGACACCCGGAATCGCTCTTAATCGCGGAACGAGTTGATCGAAGAACGCGATCACCTTTTCCGGATGCGGATAGGCTACCTCAGGCAACCCAATGCGCGCGGTGAAGAGATGCTCCGTGCGCATTCCAGGTTGGACCCGACCAAGACGCGCGAAACTTTGGATCAATAATCCGGCGCAAATTAGCAAGACCATTGCGAGCGCGACTTCGGCCATGACCAGTGCATTACGCACGCGATGCTTTCCTTCGCCGCCAGACCCGCCACGGGTGCCAGCCTTCAACGCCGTGTTCAGATCGACATGCGATGCCTGCCAGGCCGGGACGAGACCAAATACAATTCCCGTTGCCAGCGAAATGATCAGCGTGAACGCGAACACCGCGCCGTCGAGCTGGATGGCGCTGGCGCGCGGAATATTTTGCGGTACCGCCGCGATCAGCGCGGTGGTTGCCCATGCCGCGATCAGTAATCCCAGACCGCCGCCGATCGCGGCGAGCAATACGCTTTCGGTGAGCAATTGCCGGATGATTCGCGCGCGATTGGCGCCAAGCGCGGCACGTAGCGCAATTTCTTTTCCGCGCACGGACGCGCGGGCAAGCAACAGGTTTGCCACGTTTGCGTTCGCGATCACGAGCACGCAGACGACGGCGCCGAAAAGAATGTAGAGCGCTTTGCGAACATCGCCGACCAAATCATCGCGCAGTGGCAGCAAACCGGCGCTATAACGCGTGTTGGTTTCCGGATACTTCTTTTCCAAAACCGCCGCGATCGTTCGCAAATCGGCAGCCGCTTGTGTAATGCTCACACCCGATTTGAGCCGCCCAATTCCTTCCAGGCCGTGACTGCCGCGTTGCTCGGTAACTGGCTTGGTGCCGTCAACGGTTGAGGCGTCTTCGGCGATGGTCACGTAAAGTTCGGGCGCGTCGGTCTGTATTGGAAACTGAAAGCCAGCCGGCATCACGCCGATCACAGTATATGGACGTCCATCGAGGGTAAGAACGCGTCCCAGCACGGCGGGATCGGAATTAAAATTATGTTTCCACAAATCGTGGCCGAGAATGACTTTCAGGCCGCCAGGTCCGCCACCGGGTTGTTCATCCGGACGCGAAAAAGAGCGGCCCAGGATTGGTTTGATCCCGAGAACATCAAAAAATTCGGCGCTCACTTTTTCTCCGCGCACGCTTTGCGCTTCCTGTTCACCCGCCAGCGCGAAAGCCTGATTGCGATAAACGGCCAGGCTCGAAAACGTCTGGTTTTGATTTCGAAAATCGAAGAAGTCGGGATAGCACATCGAATCGAGCGAAGGCGAGGGTCGCTGTTCGCGCGTATCGATCTGACCCACCGCAACGATTTCGTTAGGCTCAGGAAATGGGAGGGGCTTCAACAACACCGCGTTCACCACACTGAAAATGGCGGTGTTCGCTCCGATGCCGAGAGCCAGGGTAAGAGCGGCGATGAGAGTGAACGCTGGATTCTTAATTAGCTGGCGTAATCCGTATTGAAGATCGTTTAGCATAAATGCGAAGTGAAGTGGTCATTCGGTACGCAAAGCTTGGATCGGATCGACCATGGAGGCGCGACGCGCCGGCAATAAGCATGCAACCAGGGCGATGGCCGCGAGCAAGACCGTCGCTCCAGCTAGCAACGCCGGATTATGCGCCGAAACCTGATAGAGTTGCGACGCAATCAAGCGACCGAGCGCAAATGCCGAGAGGATTCCGATCGCCAAGCCTATGACAACGGGCCTCATCCCCTGATTCACGACCAGGCGCAGGATGTCCCGCGTTTGGGCGCCGAGTGCTATTCGGACGCCAATTTCGCCTGTGCGCTGTTCGACTGTGTAAGCGACAGCGCCATAAATCCCAATGCTGGCGAGTAACAACGCAACGCCGGCAAAAATTCCGAGAAGCCACGTCATCAAGCGCGCCTGGCCAAGGGCCTGGGCCACCAGCGTGTCCATCATCTGCGGCTGCGCGATGGCGAGCGTCGGATCGATGCTGTTGATCGCGCCCTGCACAAACTTAGTGATCGCTTCGAGCTTTTGCGGGCTGCGCACCTCGATGCTCATGAATGGAAAATTCTCCTGGCCCCATGGCCGGTAGAATTCCATGTCGTGCTGGATATTGAGCCGGTCGCCTCGGACGTCGCCGACGATTCCGATGATCTCGCACGGCACGCTGCCGCTGGTTACCACGAGTGTTTTGCCGATCGGGTTTTCGTCACCGAATTCTTTCTTTGCGCCGCTCTTGCTAATCAGCACCACGTTCTGGTGACCTTCGACATCGTGCGGGTCGAAATCGCGTCCCGCCAGGAGTGGAATCCGCCACATGCGGAAATAACCGGGCGCCACATCGTGCGATGGTGCCGCTTTGCGTTGCGGCACCGGCGGCATCTCGCGATCACCACGCGCGTAGAGCGTGTTGTTGTTCCCACCGATTAAAG
>JBIOVE010000101.1:0-6035 GCA_044867565.1 Candidatus Udaeobacter sp.
CAAGAGTCGGAGAATTTAGGAGCTAAACGCTCAATGCTCAACGCCCAACTCCGACGGATCACGAGCAGGCATCCAACGCATCAATCCGGAGTTTGGAGTGCGCGGACATGTCCGGGCTTCGAAAACGGCGACATGTGCCGCACCCCAAATTGCGCTTGCCCAGAAAGCGCCGCTTTTCAACGCATTGAAGTTGAGCATTGAGCGTTTGCCACGCCGAAGCTTTCAGCGTAGGCGGGTTGGACGTTGAGGACGCAAACCGGGAATCCCGCTCTGATTAAGCTCATTCGCAACGAGATCGACAATCACGGCCCACAGTCGTTTGCCTGGTTCATGCAGCAGGCGCTCTATCATCCCGAGCACGGATATTATTCCTCTGGCCGGTGTGCGATTGGGCGGCGTGGCGATTACTTCACAAACGTCAGCGTCGGGCCGCTTTTTGGTCAACTGCTGACCGCGCAATTCGCGGAAATATGGGAATGGCTCGGCCGGCTCCACAACTTCGTCATTGTCGAACAGGGCGCGCACCATGGCGAGTTTGCGCGTGATGTTTTGGAGTCGGCGTGCAAACGCTACCCAGATTTTTTCGCGGCTTTGCACTACCGAATCATCGAGCCGTTTCCAGTCCTGCAAAATCGACAATCGCAAACACTCGCGGAATCTGGAGACAAGATCGAGTGGCGGAGTTCAATTGATGCGCTCGAGCCATTTACCGGAGTTCATTTTTCCAATGAGCTGCTCGATTCCATGCCGGTGCGCTTCATTGAAACGACTGGAGTGAGCACCAAAGAGGGGCGGGGACTACGCGCCGCTCTCCACGAAAAGCTTGTTGATCTCGATGGAGACAAATTTGTTTTTGTCGAGCAACCGGTTGGCGATGACGCTGTAGTCAATCAGCCTGCGCTCGATTGGATCGTAGAGGTCGCGGCGAAGTTGCAGCGTGGTTACATCATCGCAGTCGATTACGGATGTTCGCGCATTGAATTTCGCCAGAATGTGCAGGTTCGCGCGCAACATCGGCACCGTGATTCGCCTTTTGAGCAGATCGGCCATGCGGACATCACTGCGCATGTCAATTGGACGAGCATCGCCGAACACGCGCAGAAAAATGGCCTGCGCGTCGCTGGATTCACCGATCAACATCATTTTTTCACCGGGATTATTTCCGAATGGCCGGACCTAACGAAAGATCCCAAAACGAAGCGCGCGCTCCAAACACTGCTCCATCCGGAAATGCTCGGCCGCAGCTTTCAGGTTCTCGCGCTGCAAAAAGGTGCAGCGGATCCAGGCGCGCGATTAGCGGGTTTCAAATTCGCTCGAACCCACGGCCCATGACTACTTCGCACTTGCATTCGTAAAAATGACGACTCTTGTATTCGAATTCACGGCTGAGGGTTTCGGTTGCTCGGATGAAATTCACTCGCATTCTGCTATCGATTCTGGCGTTGCCAGTCTCGGCTTTTGCGACCAATGCGGTTGTGAACTTGTCGCACTACGACACGATGCGGGTCGATTTTCCCGGGATGAAATCCGAAGGCATCCTGGGCGTGATCCACGAAGCCAGTTATCCGCCGTTCACGCGCGATGCGTATTACACTGTGAGATAGCAGGCAGCGGCTGGGGCCGGGTTGCTCTGGGGCGCCTATCACTACGGCAATGCGACCGATCCGATCCGGCAGGCCGATCATTTCCTGAGCGTCGTGTCCACTGCGTGGAAGCAATCCGATCCGGCGACGCGACCGCCTGGTGTCCTGCTCGTACTTGATTTCGAAAAAAATGGTCATTATCCCGGCGGCACGATGCGGGTCGATCAAGCGGTTGCATTCGTGGAGCGGATTCGCGAGCGGACCGGCAAGTATCCGGGAGTTTATTCCGGCGAATATCATCTGCGGCAGGCCCTAACCAGCCCAAAGGTAAAACCAACGTACAAGGGAGTGCTGGGGAATTGCTGGCTGTGGCTGGCAAACTATGGCGCCCGACCACAGCCCACTTCACCATGGAGTTACTGGCACCTTTGGCAGTACACTGGCGATGGCAAATGCCGTCTGCCGCGTTCTACTTATCCAAAGAGTGTGGCCAACATCCTCAAGGCAGAACGCAATATTTTCTACGGGACCCGATCTGCGCTGGAAACTTTCTGGCAGGAACGCGCCTGGCAGCCTGGACGAGAGAGTCCTCGCCGCGAACCGCAGCGGACCCTGACTGCCGATCTGTAATCTGTAGCCTGTGCGGTGCGTGGTGCGCCGTAGCCCGGCGGAGGCGAGTGTCAAGGCGTTCCGTCGTACGATGCCGAGGAACGATGTGACGCGTGGTTTGTTAAAAAGGTGCGTTGTTGCCGGGTATGACAGCGCGTTGTTACGCGAGCACGTTGTGCTCGAGCCGGAGCAATTCGCCGAGCGACCATGCTTGGAACGGGCAGCCACGTGGTGTGTGCGGCGGTTCGGCGTCGCAAATCTCCGAGATGTGACCCAGTCCAGCCTTGTTCAGATGTTGATAGAGCGGCGGAAGAAACTTTTCTCGCGCTTTCTTGCGTGCCGCAGTGGTGGAGCCGCGCACACGCACCCAGGCCTCTACAAATGGCCCAATCAGCCAGGGCCAGACCGTGCCTTGATGATAACTTCCATCGCGCTGGGCGACGCTTCCGCCATAATGCGGGGCGTAACCTGCCTCGCCAGGCGCGAGCGAGCGCAAACCTACGGGTGTGAGCAAAAGCATCTCTACGGCATCTACCACGCGACGCGCTTTGTCTTTCGACAGCAATGTGAGAGGCAAACCGCCAACGGCGAGGATTTGGTTTGGTCGAAATGTGAGATCGACGGTACCTTGTTGATGATCGCAATCGATCACATCCGCAAGATAACCCGCGTGCTCGTTCCAAAAGCGCGCCCCAAACGCAGCGCGTCCTTTTTCAAAAAGCGGCTGCCAACGCGAGGAAAATTGCGCTCCGATGGCGAGCGCGTTGAGCCAGAGCGCCTGAATTTCTACTGCCTTTCCGATACGCGGCGTGATCTCACGGCCATCGACTCGCGCATCCATCCAAGTGAGTTGTTGGCCATGCTCGCCAGCCGCGAGCAATCCGTCCCGATCTGCGCGGATGCCGAAGCGGGTCCCTTCGTTGTAACCAGCCAGAATCGCTTCGACCGCCGCCTGTAATTTCTTCGTATGACAATCGTCAGTCAGCGATGGCTGTTTCTTTGCGGCGAGAAGGTAATCGTTGACCGCAATGACGTACCAGAGCGAGGCATCGACAGAATTGAACTCCGGTTGTTCGCCTTGATCGGGAAAGCGATTCGGCAACATCCCTTGCGAAACAACGCCGGCCCATTCCAGCAAAATGTCCCGCGCTTCTTCGAGGCGGCCGGTCGCGATGCAAAGTCCGCGCAGCGCGATGAACGTATCGCGTCCCCAATCGCCGAACCACGGGTAGCCGGCGATGAGCGTCTTTCCTTTGCCGCGCTTGACGAGATACGAGTCGGCGGCGCGTTCAAGTGGATTGGAGAAATATCCCCGACGGTGCTGCTCGATCATTCTGACCTGGGCATAACGCGCTTCGATGGATTCGATGTGGTGGGTCGCGTGTCCTTCAGCCACGAGCATTAGCACCGCCGATTTTTGGGAAAGGGAAAATTCGAAAACGCCCGGCGACGCGAGATCTTCCACGGCATCGAGTCCGCGCGCCTGTTCTTCAGAGTAGAGAAAATTGCGATACCAGGCGGGCTCGTGTGCGTAACGACCGTTTGAATAGGCGACGACCGCCGGAATGCCGTCATAAGATCGCCATGTCACGCGTGCGCCATCCTGTTCGGCATCGAAATGGAACGAACCATTTTCGTGATGTGCCGAATGAAAATCGCGACCGGAAAGAAACGGCCGCACTTTTAATTTGATTTCTGCTATAGCCGGGTTCGTTGATCCCGGTCTTCCGGAGTTCACATCAGCGCCGCCGGGGTCGTCGCCCCCGGCTACAGCGCGCCACGAGACGAAAACCGCCGATTCGCCCTTGGGAACGAACAGCTCCTGCTCGATGATGAGGTCGTTGTCGATCTTGTAACGCCAGCGCGGCCACGGTTCATACTCGAAAGATTCAACGCGCGAGGCGCCGTCGGGATGAACCACATCCGGCGCATATCGTTGAGATGAAATCGCAAACGTTCCGCGTGACGTTTCCACCCATGCGTCAAAACCGTTTACCAGCACCATCCGGCCAGCGGGCGGCGTGGTCGCTGTGAGAAGAAGCGCGTGGTAGCGGCGGGTGCGGATTCCAGAGACGGTTCCACTTGCAAATCCGCCCGAGCCGTCCGCCTCGATCCACTCGGCGTTGGAATCAATTGGATTCATCACGCGGAGTGGAATCGATGCGGAACAGCAAAATAACCAGTGCAGATAAGATTGCGATTGTCACGGGTCTAACCTCCAGTCTCAAATCCGGGATAAAGCGTCATCCCCCCATCGACGAAAAGCGTCGCGCCCTGGATGTAATCCGACTCGTCGCTGGCCAGCCAAACAGCAACGCGCCCGAGTTCTTCCGGTTCACCGATGCGTTTGTAAGGAATTAATTTAAGCAGTTCGTTGTAATGCTCGGGCGTGTCCCACGCTTGCATGTTGATCGGCGTGCGAATGGCGCCCGGTGCAATCGAGTTCACTCGAATCCGATACGGCGCCACTTCCTGGGCGATGCTTTTCATCATCAGCATCACCCCACCTTTCGAGGCCGCATAATTCACGTGGCCAGCCCACGGGATGACTTCATGCACGGAGCTGATGCAGATAATTTTGCCGGCACAACACGAAACTTCCGGCTTCACGCCGCGTCGTTTGAATTCGCGAATCGCTTCGCGCGAACAGAGAAATTGTCCGGTCAGATTGACGTCAATGACTTTTTGCCATTGCGCCAGAGTCATTTCATGGATCGGGGCGTCCTGCTGAAGGCCCGCGTTATTAATCAAGATGTCAACGGTCCCGAACTCATCTCGCATCGCATCGAACATGCGGGCGACCTGGTCCTCCTTGGAAACATCGGCCTGAAAAGCAAAAGCGGTGTGGCCGTGTCCTTTCAGTTCGTCCACCATGGCCTGAGCTTTGTCCGCGCCAGCAACATAATTAATGCAGACATCCGCGCCGGCATGACCGAGCGCCAGAGCGATCGATTTGCCTATCCCAGAACTCGCACCAGTAACTAGTGCCTTCTGACCTTTGAGCAGCTTCCGGTTTTCGCATTGCGGCAGTACGGCCTTGGGAAGATGCATGTTTTGCGCGTGTGATTTCATTGCTTTCGGAGGAGTAAGTGTTTCGACTGGCATTAGTATTTGTTGGTTTTGCGAATTGGTCGCGCTGGCGCGCGATTCCTTACATGCGGCATATTGTCGTATTGATCTCATGGGTCGGACGAGACGAATGGGACACACGCGTAAGGATTTCGCGCGCGCTGCGACGAATCGGCATGGACAACGGCGATTACGATTTCATCATCATCGGTTCGGGCGCGGGCGGCGGCACCTTGGCGTATCATCTCGCTCCGAGTGGCAAGAAAATTTTACTGATTGAGCGCGGCCCCTTCGTGCGGCGGGAGAAAGACAATTGGAACTCGCGCGCGGTCAACGCCGAAGGGAAGTACAATACGAAAGAGCTCTGGCGTAATGCCGATGGCAGTGAGCTGCATCCGCACACAAATTATTACGTGGGCGGCAATACAAAGTTTTATGGCGCGGCCCTCTTTCGCCTGCGCGAACAGGATTTTGACGAGATCAAACATCGCGGCGGCATCTCGCCCGCTTGGCCGATCTCCTACGATGAGCTGGAGCCTTATTACACCGAAGCCGAGCGCATCTATCATGTGCACGGCCATGTCGGAGAAGATCCTACTGAACCCCGTCGGAGCGGGCCTTATCCGTTCCCGGCTATCAGCCACGAGCCGCGCATTCAGCAATTAAGCGACGACTTCGCGCTGCACGGCCTGAAGCCGTTCCATACGCCGCTCGGCGTCATGTTGGATGAGAAAAATCCGCAAAAAAGTCCGTGCATCCGTTGCAACACATGTG
>JBIOVE010000102.1:0-13618 GCA_044867565.1 Candidatus Udaeobacter sp.
CACGCAGCGTCGATGTCATGACCTTTTTCTCGACGAAGCGTCGCCGGGATTTCGTGCACTCGTAAGATCGACAAGAATTTTTCCTGTCGATTGCGCGAAGGTCGCGACCATTCAAGACCCTCAACGGAGTTGTAGGGAATCAAATTTACTTTTGCAAAAAGCCTTCTGGCGTGCAGCGCGAGAAGATATGCCTGATCGTCGGCATCGTTTACACCTGCGATCAAGATGTATTCGAACGTCAGCCGCTGTTTTTTGCGCGCCGTATAGTAGTCGCAAGCTGAAAGCAAGGTCTCGACGTTGTATTTGCGATTGATGGGCATGATCTGATTGCGCACTTCATCGGTCGCGCCGTGCAAAGAAATCGCGAGACGGATTTGCAATGGTTCGTCGGCAAGTTTTTTAATTTGGGGCGCCAGGCCACTGGTAGAAAGCGTGATATGTCGCGCGCCGATGGCGAGGCCCCACGGCGCATTAATGATTCGAATCGCGCGCATCACGTTGTCGAAGTTTGCAAGCGGTTCGCCCATTCCCATGAAAACGATATTGTCGATTTTCTCGCCGCCTTCGCGCTCGACCTCCACGATTTGATCGACAATTTCATTCGCACGCAGATTGCGAGAAAGCCCCTCCAAGCCGCTAGCGCAAAATTTGCAACCGTAGGCGCAACCGACTTGCGTCGAGATGCAAATCGTCCGGCGGTCTGATTTTTCTCCATAGAGCGCGGGCGACGCTGGAATCAAAACAGATTCGATTAAATTTTCATCGCTCAAACGGAAGAGAAACTTGCGTGTCGTGTCGCGCGATCCGAGCACGCGCACGATTCCGATCTTGCCGAAAGCAAATTGACTTGCGAGTTGCGCGCGCAAATCGCGCGACAAATCGGTCATTTCGTCAAACGACTTTGCTCGCTTTTTGTAAAGCCAGTCCACGATCTGCCCGGCGCGATAAGAAGGCTCACCCAGTTCGTGAAGCTTCTCTTGAAGCTCGCTAAACAGGAGAGATTTGACGTCGATCTTGCCGGTGATCGTCATGGCAAAGCTTACCGGACGGTAGCCCTTGCATCAAACATTCCTGTGTTTAGGTTCGTCCCCGTGACCAAACGCTTCGCTTTTTCCGCGGCTCTATTTTTGGCAATCGCATTTCTGATCTCCGCCTGTGCCTCGAGCGACGAGGTGACGACAGAGCGATCCAGCTCGCAAAGTGGAGCCGCTGTGCCGGGCGAAAGGCTCCCTGACGAGGGAGCTCTTGGTCCCGGCGCCGGCGGCTCCGGCGCAAGCGTTCGTTGGTGATTTTCGCCGCTATAGCGCGACGATCTCTGGACGGCGCGGGACCCGCGTCTTAGTCGTTTCAGGACCGTGCTCCGCAGCCTCCTGCGCACCAAAAGCGCTCCGCCCGGCGGCGCGAGCGAAGCGTCCACAGTGCAAGCGAGATTATGCTTGATCGCCCGGTGATGACGGGAACTATCAGCGGCCATGCAGAAATCGCGAACACCGCTCACTCTCGGTTGGGAAGCTGCGCGCGCGAACGCGGTTCCGGCGCTCATCATTCAAACGATCATGCTCGCATTGCTGATCGCTTATTACTCAAATCCCGCCGTATTTTCGGCGCTGAATCACCTGGCCGATTACAAGCGCGCGCACGACTTGCCTTTTGTGATCGTCGCGTCGATCACCGCCGGCGCGCTCATCCCGGAAATCTTTTTGATTCTTTTCTTTCAACGCGGCCGCCCGAATTCGCGGAACCTTCGCAATTTGCTTTTCACGGTTCCGGTCTGGGGATTTGATGGTTCGCTTGTCGATGTTTTGTATCGAAGCGAAGCGGCTTGGTTCGGCGACGTAGTGACGGTGCCGGCCGTTTGCGCGAAAATCTGTGTGGATCAATTTGGTTACAATCCATTTTTCGCCGCGCCGTTCGGCGTGCTCACCTACGAATGGAAGAATAATGGAATTTCGCTGGGGCCATTGCGGGAACTGTTCACATTGGCTCATTATCGGGACAAGATTCTTCCGACATTGCTGGCGACATGGGCGGTCTGGATTCCGCTGATGGCGATCATTTATTCGTTGCCCCTCGCCCTTCAGTTTCCGCTGTTCGGACTCGCGCTCTCTTTTTGGGTGCTGCTTTTGACGTACATGACGAATCGTTTTGCCGGAAAAATCGAAGCCGACGCGCCGCTGGCGCTGGCTGTCGTGGATTAATCGGTAGGGCGAGACTCAGCTTGCCCTGAGCCTGCCGAATGGGAGCCGACGAACAACCTGTGGCTGCAATAAGTCGGCTCCGCAGAGCGTCGCCCTACCGGCTCGTAAAATGCAACAGTGCCTCGTAAACACCGGCGCCGTGTTGCTTCCGAGCGACGTAACCGCCAGCCGCGCGCACAGCGGTTTTGACTTCCTCGATTGCATTCGCCGGACAGGAAGGCATCGCGGCGAATTTCCCATCCAACATCGAGACGTCGTTGTGATGATCGCCCGCCGCGAAAATGTTTTCGCGCGGGACCTCGATCAAACGCGCGAGCTCAGCGAGCGCCGCCCCTTTGTGATAATCGGCATGGCAAAAGCGCAGATAAACCGTGTTTCGCTGGTAGTCCAACTTTGGGTGCCTGGCTCGCGCTTGCTCGATAAATTCGGTAACACGATTCATCTCTTCTTCACTGTTCGCGATCAGTCCCTCGGGATGCTCCTCATTGTAAAGAACGCGGGCTTGCGTGCGTTGATTTACAAAATCAATAACTTCCGCAAGCACCGATGAGACGGAGCTAAAAAGTTCCCGATGTTCGCGCGCGCAACGCTCGTTCCAATCGCCGAATGCTTCCCAGTTGCCTCCATTTTGTCCGGGGCGAAAAACGTCGCGTTCTTCAGTGAGGATAAAATCCGGTCGGATTGGGAATGAGAAATCAGCCAGGCCGGATTCCAGCAGATCGACCGAGCGGCCGGTATTTATTGCCCAGATCGCGCCCGCGTCCTGCAATTCGCGGATCAATTCCATGCATTGTACATCGAGAACCGGTTCGCCAACACGCGAAACGAGTGTGCCGTCGAAATCCAGGCTGAGAAGCTGAATTTGAGAACGCATGGGACATTTAACTTAGGAATTGATTTCCGACATGCAATGCGTCGATTACGATTACGAAGGCCCCGCCTTAGCCAAGGCTGCGGCGCGGCAGGCGAGCACGATTAGGAACCAGGATCGACAATGAAATCAGCTTACGAACTGGCGATGGAACGGTTGGAGAAAGCGTCGCCGTCAATTTCGCTCACCGACGATCAGAAGAAGGAAATTGCGGAAGTCGATTCCGTCTATCGAGCAAAGATCGCTGAGAAAGAAGTCTTCTTGAGAGATCGAATTGGCAAAGCCCAAAACGCCGGCAATTCCGAAGAAGCGGAATCACTTGAGAAGCAGCTTGCCTCGGAGATTCGCCGGTTGCAGCAAGATTGCGAGGCCAAGAAAGAGAAACTGCGCGCGAGTTTCTCGAAATAAAGGGAGGCTCGGTAGCACGCGCGTCTCGCGTGTTGGTTTCGGCGTCCTCGCCGAAACAGCCTTCCCCATGACTTCAATTCCAAGGAAAGTTCGCGATGGCGTGACGCCATCGCCAACGCGCGAGACGCGCGTGCGCTACCCAGAAGCTGATGGCTCAGCGCCTTCGATGTGTGCGTCGCGTCCGCCACGCTTCGGCAGATCGGGATCGAGAAAGCCCAGCATGTGCGCACGCTTGATTGTGCGGACGCCTTCCTGTTTTTGCAGTTCGGTGATGCT
This sequence comes from Candidatus Udaeobacter sp., assembly GCA_044867565.1. Classification (GTDB taxonomy): domain Bacteria; phylum Verrucomicrobiota; class Verrucomicrobiia; order Chthoniobacterales; family UBA10450; genus Udaeobacter. Next base: position 3,754 of record JBIOVE010000102.1, read on the forward strand.
CTGCCGGAACGCCTCCATTTTCGTCCAATGCACCTTCGGCCGGAAATGGTGCTCGGCGTGATAGCCGTTGTAGAAGAAGAGCCAGTTGTAGATTTTTCCGTAGCTGCTCACGCCCCAGGCAATCGGCTTGTCGGGATTGGCGCCATAATGGCGATAATAACCATTCAGGTAGCTGAAACAGTGGCCAAGATAGAAAAACGGGAGGAAATAAAAGATCACGTAGCGCCAATTAAACAGAAACATCACAAAGAGCGTCGTAGCGAACGCGGCCAGTTCGACATTGCCCCAAAAGAGGTCGCCATTCTTACGCTTGCCCAATTCTCTCCGAATCGCACCGACGTCGTCACGGAAGAAACTCAGGAAAACGTAGCGCCACGGATTTTCCGCTTCGCCATCGTGGCCATGTTTGTAAATAGAGATCCAGTCGATCGTCTCTCCGTTTTCGTTTGGCCGGTCGGCATTCCCCTTGTGATGCTGCATGTGGACGGCATTGTAGTAGGTCTGCGAAAAGCAACACGCGATCGACTGAGTGATTCCAAAGAGGCGATTGAGCAATTTAGAGCGGAAGAAGGGATTGTGAATAAAATTGTGACCAATACCGTTGATGTTCGCGTTAACCATCAGTGAGTAAACGAATCCGAGAATCAGCATTATCCAGAGCGGCGTATTAGGGTAGATGAAGAACAGACCCAGGAAATATGCGAGGTGAAAAAGACCTGCCAGCGCGGGAATTACGTCCCAGCGCGTATGCGCGAACAGCCTTGAACTCGTCGTGGGACGTTCAACTCGGATGGAGTCAGTAGTGGTCATGGTATTTTGGGGAACTCAGCGATCGAATACTCTTGGCGGAAGTGTGAGATTTCGCAAGCGCTGGGTGGGTAGCAAGGAGCGACGGCTTCCCCACCCGTCGAGGACAGTGATTAGTGATCCGCGGACAGTTTCAGGTTAAAATCTGGCATTGCCAATGTCGACTTCTTACGCCTAACTTAGCGGCCTTTTCCCGATGTTTGCGCTCCAGCCAGAATTAAAGGTTTTCACCGGCTCCGCCAATCGCGAGCTGGCCGAGCGGATTTGCAAATACATCGGCGTGCCACTGGGTCAGGCGACGATTAGCTCGTTCCCCGATGGCGAAACTTACGTGAGGATCGAGGAAAACATTCGGGGCCACGATGTTTTCATCATTCAACCGACTTGTCCGCCGACCAATGAGCACTTGATGGAGCTACTCATCATGGTGGACGCGGCGCGACGCGCCAGCGCGGATCGAATCACGGCCGTCATTCCATTTTTTGGATACGCGCGCCAGGACCGGAAAGACTAGCCGCGTGTCCCGATTACGGCTAAACTCGTCGCGAATTTGCTATACGCCGCCGGCGTAAGTCGAGTCCTGACGATGGACCTGCATGCACAGCAAGTGCAGGGCTTCTTCGACATTCCGGTGGACCATCTCTATTCGCTTCCGGTATTGATCAAGTATCTGCGACAACAGCTCACCGGAAAAACGGTGGTCGTTTCACCGGACCTTGGTGGACTCAAAATGGCTTCGGCGTACGCGGAGGCCCTCGGCGCAAATCTCGCAATCGTGGCAAAAGAACGCCGCAGCGCTACCGAGACCGAAGCATTGTACCTGATTGGCGAGGTCGAAGACCACGATGTGCTATTGATCGACGATTTGACTGAGACGGCGGGCACGTTGACTTCCGCGGCTGAGCTTCTGAAAAAACGTGGCGCCTTGAACGTCTATGCAGGCGTTTCGCACGCTGTTCTTGTCGATATGGCGATCCAACGTTTGCAAAAATCGAAAATCGCGGAATTAGTAACGACGAACAGCACGCCCGTGCGCGCCGTGGAAGGATTTAAGACGACGGTGCTATGCGTCTCCGAGCTTCTTGGGGAAGGCATAAAGCGGATACATAACGACGAGTCCGTCTCGTCGTTGTTCAACATCGAGAACGGAAAAAATGGCAAAACAAGTTAAGCTAAAAGCAGAGCCGCGAACCAATGTGGGACGTTCCGCCGTACGCAAACTGAAAACGCGCGGATTTATTCCGGCCATCATTTATGGCGGCAAAGATAAACCGCAATCCTTGCAGGTCGCCGCCCGGGACATCAATACGATGATGAGCCACGCTTCTGGAGAGAACGTTTTGGTTGAGCTTGAGATCGTCGGTGAAAAATCGAATCGCACGGCGCTTGTCCAGGAGGTGCAACACTCACCTGTGGGTGGTGATATTCGTCATGTCGATTTTCACGCCATCTCGATGGACGAGACGATCCAAGCCGAGGTACCCATCGAGCCAGCCGGGACCCCAAATGGCGTGAAAAACTTCGGCGGATTGCTCGAGCAGAGCTTGCGTGCGCTGGCAATTGAATGTTTGCCGCGGGATTTGCCAGATCGCATTACTGTAGACGTCGCGGCGCTGAACATTGGTGACTCTATTCACGTTCGCGACATTCGACTTCCTTCAGGAGTCACAGCAAAGGCGCAGCCCGATCTGACGGCGTTTTCGGTTCTCGCGCCAACGGTTGAAGAAGAACCAGCCGTCGTTGAGGCCGAAGCTGCTGCGGGACCGGAGGTCATCACCGAGAAGAAGGAAGAAGGCGAAGCTGCTGCCTCCACGCCGGCTGCAAAGGAAAAAGCTCCAAAGGAAAAAGAGCAAAAGAAGTAATCTGGAGCCGCGCTGGGTGGATCGAGCGCTCCTTCGCTCGACGTTAAATCAATGCCGGAAGGCCAAAATTTTTCAGCGCAAATTCGCCTGATTGCTGGTCTTGGAAATCCCGGTCCGGAATACGCGGCCACCCGTCACAACATCGGCTTTATGGTCGTCGATCAGCTTGCCGCGCAGTTTGGATCAACATGGGAAAGATCAACAAAATGGGACGCGCTATCGGCCAAATGCGGGGATGTGCTCCTGGCGAAGCCGATGACCTTCATGAATCGAAGCGGCTATCCACTTGTCGCGATTGCGCAGTTTTATAAAATCGAGCCGCGGGAAATTCTCGTCGTGCTCGACGATCTGGCTTTGCCGCTTGGTCGCCTCCGAATGCGGACCGGCGGCGGGCCGGGTGGTCACAACGGTCTTGAATCAATCATCATCCAATTCGGCACCGAGGAGATCCCGCGTTTGCGCATCGGCATCGGTGAGGCGCCACGCGAAGGATCGGTCGACTACGTATTGAGCCGTTTTTTTGAGGAAGAAAAAACGATCGTTCGATCGACGATCGATCGCGCGGTGGAAGCCGTGAAATGCGCGATTGACAATGGTCTCATTTCCGCGATGAACACTTTCAACAAAACTGAAGAATCATGAAGAACCGTTATGAAGCATTGCTTGTGCTTAACTCACAGGGCAAAGAAGACACTATCAAGGAGATCACCGATCGATTGGAATCCGAGTTTCAAAAAGAAGGCGCTCGAATCGAACAGGTGCAAAAAATGGACAAGCGCCAGTTTTCATACATGGCCGGGCCCCTCGAGGCGGGATATTATGTGAACTTCATCTTCAGCGCCGATCCTCAGCTGATTGCGAAACTGCGCTCGAGATTTAAGCTCGATCCGGAAGTCTATCGCCAGAATTACCAGCGCCTGCCGGAAGACAAGGAAAAGCCGCCGAAAAAGTTGGCAAAAACAAAATAATTTCGTTATAAGCGGGGCATGGCCAGCTTCAACAAAGTCATCCTGCTCGGAAATCTCACCCGCGATCCGGAGGTGCGTTACACGCCCAAGGGGAGCGCCGTCTGCGACCTCGGGATCGCAGTGAATCGCGTTTACACCACCGATAGCGGGGAAAAACGCGAAGAAGTCACCTATGTGGATGTTGTCCTGTGGGCGCGCCTGGCGGAGATCGCGGGTGAATACTTAAAAAAAGGACGACCAATTTTCATCGAAGGTCGCCTGCAAATGGATACCTGGGACGACAAGCAGACCGGACAAAAAAGAACCAAACTTCGTGTCGTGGGTGAGAGCATGCAGTTGTTAGGCAGCCGTCCTTCCGGCGCCGGGGCTGCCGCCGAGACCGCTGGGGAAGATCGACAACCGAGCACCGGCAGTAAAACCAGCGCGCCGCCACCAAAAGCGGCTGCGCCGGGCGAGCCGGACGAGGACGAAATTCCATTTTGATTTCCGGTAGGGCGAGACTCTGTCGAGCCGAAGAATTTACGACGGCCCCGCAAAACCCTGCCAAATGAGAATTGATGAACGCGACCGAAGCCTGCATCGCGCTCAATATGCTGCCGACCGTCGGGCCGGTGCGGTTACGGAAATTGCTGGAAGTTTTTAAGGAGCCGCAACAGATCCTCGGCGCGAAACGCAGTGAGCTTCGAAAGGTCGAAGGGATCGGCAGCGAAGTCGCCGATCAAATCAGCAACTGGGAATCAACTGTCGATCTTGCAGAAGAGCTTGGACGCGTTCGCGAATTTGGCGCGACCGTCATCACACAGGAATCCCCATCATACCCCAAGCCGCTGCGCGAAATTCACGCGCCGCCAATCGTGCTTTACGTTTGGGGCGAACTAGAACCGCGCGATCAACACGCCATCGGCATTATCGGCGCCCGGCGCACCACGCATTACGGCACGGAGTCGGCGAAGAAACTGGCTTATCAGCTTGCCTATGCGGGATTGACGGTGATCAGCGGTCTCGCGCGGGGGATCGACACCGCCGCTCATCAAGGTGCGCTCGCCGCGAAAGGACGCACTATCGCAGTAATCGGCTCCGGATTAGCCAAATTATATCCGCCGGAGAACGCTCCTCTTGCCGACAAAATTCGCGCCGGAAATGGCGCAGTCGTATCCGAGTTTTCAATGGAAATTGAACCAGACCGCCAGACCTTCCCGATGCGCAACCGAATTATTTCCGGTTGGAGCCACGGCATTCTCGTGGTCGAAGCAGGGTTGAACAGCGGAGCGCTCATCACGGCAGCGCAGGCGCTGGAACAGGGCCGTTCGGTTTACGCGGTTCCCGGCCACATTAACGCTCCGAGCGCGATGGGATCGAATCGCTTGATACAACAGGGCGCAAAGCTGGTCATGGACGCCAGCGATATTCTGGACGACCTGCAAATCCTTCTTCCCGAGACAAAACCGTTACCGGAAGCGGCGGCGCGTCAGTTGCCACCCCTTTCGGACGAAGAGCGCCGTGTCTATGACGCTATTGATGCCTCCGAGACGCCAATCGACCAGATTGCCGCCAAATGCGATTTGCCAAGCGCCAATGTCTCTTCTACTCTTCTCCGCCTCGAACTGAAGCGGCTTGTTAAGCAGCTGCCCGGTAAATACTTCGTGAAACTGGGTTAGGCTCGCCTGCATCTTCCCCTTGCAGTTTGCAATTGGCGCGAAGCTAAGCTTCGGTTGCATCTCCAAATGCCCAAAACCCTTGTCATTGCTGAGAAACCCAGCGTCGCAAGCGACCTCGCTCGCGCGCTTGGCGGTTTCAAAAAGCAGGGCGATCATTTCGAAAATGATCGTTATATCATTGCCTCCGCGATTGGGCATCTGGTCGAACTCGCCCTGCCGAGCGAGTTGGACGTGAAGCGTGGAAAATGGAGTTTCGCGAATCTGCCGATCATTCCGGATGAATTCGAGCTGAAGCCGATTGAAAAAGTGAAGGCGCGCTTCAATGCACTCAAACGGCTAATTCAGAGGAAGGATGTCGATCTTTTGATCAATGCTTGCGATGCCGGGCGCGAAGGCGAGCTCATCTTCCGCTATCTCGTAAAGCTGAGCGGGAGCAAAAAGCCAATCAAACGTCTTTGGTTGCAATCGATGACCACCGAATCGATCCGCTCGGCCTTTCAACATCTGCGCTCGAATGAGGAAATGATTCCGCTTGCCAAGGCTGCCGTCTGCCGGTCGGAAAGCGACTGGTTGGTTGGAATAAACGGGACGCGCGCCATGACCGCCTTTAACAACAAAACCGGTGGTTTCCAATTGACGCCAGTTGGCCGTGTGCAAACCCCCACCCTGGCGATCCTGGCGGAGCGCGAGGAAAAAATTCATGGTTTCAAACCGCGCACGTTCTTCGAGGTCTTCGCCGATTTTGAAGTCAAAGCCGGCGGCTATCGCGGGCGATGGTTTCGCGAAGATTTCGCAAAGAACGACGAGGAAGAGGCGCGCGCAGAGCGGGTTTGGGATGGGACAGCTGCGGAAGAAATCAAGAGCCGTTGTATCGGTAAAACCGGGATCGCGACGGAAGAACGCAAACCAACAACGCAAGCGCCACCACTGCTCTACGATCTCACCAGTTTGCAGCGGGACGCGAACGCCCGCGGGTTCAGTGCAAAACGCACGCTGCAAATCGCCCAGCAACTCTATGAGCGGTTTAAGTTGATTACCTATCCGCGGACAGATTCGCGCTACCTCCCGGAAGATTATCTTCCGACCGTACGCTCGACGTTAGGCAAGATCGACAACGAACATGCCCGTAAGGCGCTGGACAACGGCTGGGTCAAACCGTCAAAGCGAATTTTCAACAACGCCAAAATCTCGGATCACTTCGCGATTGTTCCAAGCGGTCAAGCGCCGCATGGACTCGATGAGGCGCAAGGAAAGATCTATGACATGATTGTGCGCCGTTTCGTTGCCGTCTTTTTCCCGGCAGCGCAATTTGAAGTGACGACTCGCATCACGCGTGTCGAGAAAGATGCATTCAAGAGCGAAGGAAAAGTCATCAAAGATCCTGGTTGGCTCGCCGTTTATGGACGCGAAGCAGCCGTCGACGAAGAGGGCGGACGATCACTGGTGGCAATCTCTCAAAATGAGCCGGCGAAAGTTCTTGATGTCGAAGTCACCCAAAATGAAACGAAGCCGCCTGCGCGTTTTAACGAAGCCACATTGCTCTCTGCGATGGAAGGCGCAGGCAAGCTCGTGGAGGATGAAGAGCTGCGCGAAGCTATGCGCGAGAAAGGACTCGGAACGCCCGCAACACGCTCCGCCATCATAGAGGGACTGATCCACGATGGTTACGTCACGCGACAAGGCCGCGACTTGATCGTGACCGCGAAAGGCACAGCGTTGATCACATTGCTGCGCGGCATCGGCGTTACGGAACTTTGTTCTCCGGAAATGACGGGCGAATGGGAATACAAACTCAATCGCATGCAGAGAGGCGCCATGAAACGCAAGGAATTCATGGCGCACATTAAGGAGTTCACTCGCGACATTGTTGAAAAGACAAAAAACTTCGAAGGCGACAGTGTCAGTGGCGATTTCGAAACGCTGGACGTGAAATGTCCCAAGTGCAGCGGGGGTCCGTTCGACGAAGACTACCGGACGTTCAAATGCCGATCGTGTGGGTTGATTATTTGGAAAACAATGGCCGGCCGATTATTTGAGACTGCGGAAGTCGAGCAACTTCTCACGCAAGGACGCGTTGGTCCCCTCGAAGGATTTCGCAGCAAAATGGGACGCCGCTTCAATGCAACCGTGAAGCTTGGCGAAGATTTCAGACAGGAATTTGATTTCGGCGAGAGCGGAAATGGCGCACCACAAAAGATTGATACCTCGCGACATCAGCCCATCGGCATCTGTCCGGTGTGCAAGGAAGGCCAGGTTTTCGAGGTGGAAACTGCCTACATCTGTGAGCGCGCCGCCGCCGTGCCGAAAAAGTGCAGCTTTCGCCTGAGCAAAACGATTTTACATCGTGCCATTCCAAAGGAGCAGGCGCAAAAACTGATGACTACTGGCAAGACCGATCTACTACCGAGGTTTATCTCGAAAAGGGGACGGCCATTTTCCGCGCATTTAAAACTGGAAAACGGAAAAGTCGGCTTCGAATTTGCAGAGAAAGCGCCACGAACGAAGAAGCCGCGCAAAGCAGCTGCAAAGCTGTAGTGCCGAGGATCTGGCCCCATTCCCGCACGCAAGTCGGCATCAGCTATCAGTTGTGACGTTCGACCTGTTGTTGGACATGATGCACCATGGCCACGGCGGCGATGAGGACCAGCGCTGCAACAACCTGGTGCAGATGAAGACTTGCGTGAAAGAAGCCCCACGTGATGCAAACGGCAGCGAGCGTCTGCATCATCTCGAAATAGCCCGCCGTCGATGCCCGTGTGAGGCGCAGTCCCTCGAAATAGATCAAAAGCGGAATCCCGCCAGAAATCGAGGCGAGAAGAACCAGCCAGATAATCGCCTTTGTCGTGTTCGCCTGCGCAGCCGCCGGCCAGAGCGCCGCGCCGTGAAGCTTGCCGTAGGCAAACAGAATAAGCGTCATGCAGGTAAGCCCAACGACGATGCGCAGACTCGACGCGAGCCGCAGCGACATACCGATCATGACACCGCGACCTGCAACCGTGGAAAGGCCCCAGAAAAGCGCGCAGATGAGCGCGTAACCGGTGCCGAGGTTTAGACCGGCGCGCTCGAATGAGACGCCAATCAGCGCTGGATGCGCAACCGAAACGAAAATGCCGGCAAGAATCGCGATGCTGGCGTAAAGGAAGAAACGAGGCGCAAGCCGATCGCCGAAAAGCAGAAACGCCGCCATCGTTGAAATAACGGGCTGAATATTCAGGATTACGTTCACAACGGTCGGATTTCCGTACTTCAGCGCCAGCGTGAAGAATATGGTGCCCACGGCCGAGCCAGCGAAGCCGGAGAAGACCAAGTATCCCCAGGTTCGAGCCTGAATTTTGCGAATCTCGCCCAAACGCGAGAGCAAAAGCGGCAGGAACATGATCAGGATGAGCACATGCTCCCAGAAGACGATCACGTCGGCGTCAAACAGCCTGTTAAGCGGGATCCGCCACGCACTCTCGGTGCCCCAGAGTGCGGCCCCTAAACCGACGAGCCAGGGACCATATGTCGCACCGCTTGCACCTCGGTTCTCCATGGTGGAAGCGTGTAACGCTGGCGCTGCGCTGCGTCAATCCAAGCCGGATACCACTTTTCTTTTTGCGCCGCCCGGCTGAGCAAACCGAAGAGGAAAAGTAAGAGTTCGTGTCGAATGTCGAAGAAATGACGAAATCCCAATGACGAGAAAAACCTCTGCTGATTCCGCTCGTCGCCCTATCATTCAATCTCCTTCGTCATTCCGACATTCGCCTGCCGCGCCGTAGTGCAGCAGAGGCGGGTGCTTTGTCATTTTGAATCGCTCATTCCGTAGTTTCGGTCAGACACTGAAAGAAGCATTGACGCCACAACTAATAGTATGTTATTTAGGTTTTTGACACTATGCGTTGCCCCAAGTGCGGGTCTCGTGATGACAAAGTCATCGATTCCCGTCAGTCGCGGGATAGTTCGAGCATCCGCCGTCGCCGCGAATGCCTTAAATGCAAGTATCGCTTTACGACCTATGAGGAAATCGAGCGCTCGGATCTCCGCGTAGTGAAACGTGACAGAACACACGAGCCGTTCGATCGGCGCAAACTGGCCGCGAGCATCGCGAAAGCCTTTGAAAAGCGTTCGACCAGCCTTCTTATACTAGAGGACATGGTGGACGAAATTGTGCACGAACTTGAAACGAGCGGGCGCGAAGTTCCTTCTTCGGTCATCGGCAGCAAAGTGCTCGAAAAATTGCGCGGGACCGACGAGGTGGCGTATCTGCGCTACGCTTCCGTGCACCAGCGCTTTGAGGATGTCGACCAATTTGTGGATGCCATTCATACCCTTGGCCGCCGAATAAAAACGAATGCGCTCCAGCGGGAATTGTTTCCGCCTGAAACAACTCAAGGCGAAGCAGGTCCCGCCGCCAGTCCGCGCAAGATCGCAATCAACAAGAATCATGGTCGCGTTTAAGGAAGAATTTCCATATCTCCGCACAGATTCGGGGCAACTTTTCGAGTTCAATCGCGATTGGCTGCACGCTGCGATCACGCGGGCGGCCGATGAAGCCGGTTATCCGAGATGGTGGCTGACGGATCACGTCACC
>JBIOVE010000103.1:0-9735 GCA_044867565.1 Candidatus Udaeobacter sp.
TTCGGCGCAAAAATGAACGCATCACCGGAGACAACTTCGGTTGTGCCGTTCGCATGACGCACGCTGCCCTTACCGGAAATGACAAGATAAAGCTCCCACTGCGCCGAGTGAGCATGATACGGGCCCATCGGCTTGTCCGGTGGGACGCGCGTCAGTTCGAGATCGAATGGATGTCGCTTTGCCAAATCCAGGGAATCCGGGTCGCGCCCGAGTGCTTCCGAGATCCCCTTGAAGGACGCGGCATACTTACCGCCAGGCGATTGCCATGCCTCTTCTTTGATCTCGTTTAGATTTACCTTGTGCATGCGTTCTCTTCTGGGGAGCGCACGCGCTCCCCAATCTCACTCTTCGCCATCGAAATAATCGGTCTCCGTCCCTTTCACGATCACGTCTTCCAATCCCTCCTTGACGACTGCCCATTTACCGCTGTCGGGATAAAAACAAGAATCACCGCCATCTCCTCCACTGCGCGGGTTATCAGCGATCACATAATAAACAAAATCTTCATCGCCGGCATTGGCGATCTGGTGCGCTTCCCCGGGCTGAAAGAAAAAAGCATCGCCGGCGATTACAACGGACGATCCGCTCTTGTCGCGCACGCTTCCCCGTCCGGAAACGACCAGATAAAGCTCCGACTCGGCCGAGTGCGAATGGTACGGACAATATGTTTTGCCTTTCGGAATTCGCACCATGGCGAGATCAAACGGATGCCGCTTGGCCAGATCGAGCGATTCCGGCTTGCGTCCTAGTGCAATTGAGATGTCCTTGATAAACTTATGGAACTTCCCCTTTGGCGATCTCCGTTCCTGCTCAGGAATATCTTTGAGATTCGCTTTGCGCATGTCACGGTATTTCGAAAATCTCGAACTCATTGGCGATTCCGCGCAGGGAACGCCTCTTCGGCGTCGCGGCGATACCGTTTGCTCGCAGCAGTTTCGAGGCTTCATCATACGCGACGACCCGTTTGGTCGCGAAGATGGAGCGGGACGTCGCGAGACCCTGAACGCGCGACGCGATATTCACAGTCCGTCCGAAATAGTCCTGCCGATCATTCAGTGAAACGGCCAGACATGGCCCTTCGTGAATACCGATCTTAAGAAGCAAATCGCCCTTCAAATCCTTCAATGCTTCGCGCATTTTGAGCGCCGCTGCCATCGCGCGGTCGGGCGTCGGGAACGTCGCCATCACGGCATCGCCGATTGTTTTCACCACGGCTCCCCGTTCCGCCGCCACGATTTCGTTCAAGACGTGGAAATGGGCGCGCACTAAATCGTAGGCAGCCAGGTCCCCGACTCGTTCGTAGAGTTCGGTTGAGCCTTTGAGATCCGTAAACAGAAACGTGAGGCTCGTAATCTTGAGCCGCTGATCAACCGCGAGCGTATCGGTGCGATAGATGTCGCGAAACGTCTGATTGGTCAGGAGACGTTTTGCCGTCAGGAACGGGCGACGTTTGCCGAGCAGATCGTGAAGTTTATCGTCAGCGATCCAAATGCCGGGCACGGTCCGCGAGCCCGAGCGGTTCTCCAGAGAAATGCGCAACGGACCAGGCCGCATTTCGATCGTGCCGGTGGGCGCATGATCTTTGGTCATCACAAAGGCGAGCGACTGCTGTTCGGGCGTCGGTTCGCCCTTCACATCGATGAACTGCGACATGTGGACGACCGGGTCGAAGACGATGAGGAACGCCTCAGGCAATTGTAAAGAAAGCACAGCCTGATCGCCCGGCGGCAGCTCAACGGCATCGAGCGTGACTTCGTCAATCATCTTTTCGAAACTGTCGTCGTCAGGTAAGTCGACACCGGAACTCCAAAACACCTGCCTGAAATATTCACGCCAAGGCAGTGAATCTGGGTCGTGAGCGGCAATACGGCGAATGCGCGGGCTCACGGTGAAAGTCACTTCAACCATTTCATCCAGCGTCGGTTCGTAGCCGGCAGCGCAGAGCGCGCAGGTATATTCCGCCTGGTTTACGGTCTTGAGCGTAACACCGCTATCGAGGACTCCACCGCAACCGGGGCAGAGGATGTTCCACGACAGATCGAAAATGCCAAGCCGCGCTGCGTGCAGGAAAGCGGCAATAGTGCACTCTTCATCAAGCTCATGCTCGGCGGCAAAGGCGAGAGCATTAATGCGGCAAAGCGCGCGGTCCGGCGCCTCCTTGATCAGCTTTTCAATCGCACTGACCGCCCCCGGTTCGGCCGATTGCCGTAAAGCAGTTAAGTGGGTTTCGGTTTCGCCGGAAAGTTTCATCGCATGATCGTATTCATCGTCAGAGCAGTTACGATGTGGCCAGAAAAAATGTAAAGCAAGTCGCACCGAACTTCGCATTTCGCCGAAAACGTCCGCACGCTTCAATATCCGTCAGGTTCGCATTGAGCATCTCGGAAACGCTACTCGATTTTGAAGCTGGAGCGGCGATCCGGAGAAGGCGTGCCATTATCAAGTGAATGTTGCGGCTACAAAGTTCAGACTATCACTGCAATTTTTTTGGCAGCTTTTGTTTGAGTTTCTCGACCGGTTCGAAGAGGTCGCCCAGTTTTTCGACGCGGGCGAGGGTTTGGTCTGAGCGGAATTTCAAGAGTTCGGCTTTTCTCTTTTTCAGGCAGTTCGCGACCTCGTCCCAGGTGACCGGAGTGGAAACGGTCGGTTCTTCCCTGGCGCGGAGTGAATAGACGCAGATGGTCGTTTTGTGTTCGTCGTTCTGGCTCCAGTCGACGAATACTTTTCCTTTCCGCACCGCTTTCGACATGTTCGAGGTGACAAGATTCGCATGTTCGTGCTCGAGAAGCTGGGCGAGCGTGCGCGAAAGGTCCTTCGTCTGATCGTAAGTCACCGGCGTATTCAGCGGCACGTAAACTTGCAGACCTTTTGAGCCGCTCGTTTTCGCAAACGACTTCAATTTCATTTTGCTCAATAGATCGCTTAGCCAAAGCCCGACCTGGCAGCAGTGGACGATATCGGCCGGCGCACCAGGATCGAGATCGAACACCATCATGGTCGGGCGCTTGATGTTGTCTTTGCGCGAGAGCGACGTGTGCAGCTCGAGATCGGCGAGGTTCGCCGCCCAAACGAGCGTAGGCAAATCCTGGGCGAGACAATAATTCATCATGCGATCGTTGCTTTCGCTCCACACCTCGGCTGTCTGCACCCATTTCGGTCGATGCGACGGACAATTCTTTTCGTAGAAAAATTCGCCTTCCACGCCATCCGGATAGCGCTTCATTGTGAGCGGCCGATCTTTCAGATGCGGCAGGAGCACAGGCGCGATGCGGATATAGTAATCGATCACCTGCCCCTTGGTGAATCCGACCTTTGGATAAAGCACCTTGCTCAGGTTTGAGACCGCAAGCTTGCGATTTTCGACGATCAGCTCGGCTTTATCGCTCATTCATGAAGATTTCCTGGCCACAGATTTACACAGATTCTCACAGATCAAATCTTAGTTTTCTTTCAATCTCTGTTTGAAACTCGTTCCGCTCCCAAGTCGCTCCCTGCTAACCACCGCAGCTTTACCTTCTATGTCGCTCATCCCATTCGCTCCATTCATCTGTGTCTATCTGTGGCAGAACAACTTTCTCAGGCGAAGAAGCGCTCCGGTGAAAGCATGGGCTTCGGTTTGCAGATGCGGGCAACGCAATGCTCCCAGCTCTCGTGACCGCTCAGGATTTCGATTTCGACGCGCAGAAAATAAATCGGCACTTTCACTTTCGCTTCGGGTAAATGCGGCATGCGCACCGCGTCTTTCTCGGTAGTCACGATCATCGCCAAATCGCGGCGAATGCAACGATTGATGAAGCTGGTTAGCTCCGCTTCACTGTAATAGTGATGGTCGATGTAGCTTTTGGCGAGATCGACATGCGCGCCGAGTTTTCTTAAGGCGCCTTCGAAACTTTCGGGGGCGGCGATGCCGCAAATGGAGCCGATGAAGGCGTCGCGCAAACGATCGAGGGGCAATCGTTCGCCGGTAAAAACATTCTGGAGATAAAGCGGTTTATGCGCGCATTCGATGATCTCGGCGGTGCGATTGTAACGCCGAATGCGCTTCACAAGGGCGTCATTAGACTCGCCCGTATTTTTGGTGATGAAGATGTAGCTCGCGCGCCGCAGGTTTCGTGGCGCTTCGCGCAGCGTACCGCGGGGGAGCAGGAATTCATTGCCAAAGGGTGCTTGTCGATCGACCAGCACCATGTCCAGCCGATGTTTGAGATGCAGATACTGCAACCCGTCATCGAGCAAGAGCGTATCGACTTTCCATTTGCCGATGGCAAAGAGACCGCTCTTTACGCGATCTTTATCCACGAGCACGATCACATCCTTCAAATTGTGCGCCAGCATGTAAGGCTCATCCCCGGCGGTAAGTGAATCGAGCAACAGGGATTTCCCGTCGGACACAATTCTTGGTGGATCGACAATGCTTTTGCGCAGTCGGTCCAGCCAGCTTCGTTTGCGCGGCACGCTTTTATAACCGCGGCTCAAAATGGCAACCCGCCGGCCGCCTGCCTGCAAGGCACGCGCAAATTTTTCCACGATCGGTGTTTTGCCCGTGCCGCCAACGGTGAGGTTGCCGACGCTAATGACGAGACAGCCAAGGGCGCGCTCGCGGAAAATTCTTTTTCTGTAAAGATAAAGGCGAAGCTGAACCAGGCGCTCGTAAACGAATGAGAGCGCGTAGAGAATTCCGCGCAAAATCGAAGCACGAAAGCCATGACGACGCTCAAGAACGACGTCGATGCCGAACTGTTCCAAATTTTCAAGCCGGCGGCCCATTGGGAAGTCGTGATTAGTGTTTGGTGATCGGTGATCGGATAAGGCGCGCGCCACGATTGTCTGCGCGCGTAATGACTGTGGGCGCCGATATGGAGCTTGCCGAGCGCTCCATGGCAGCCGCAATTTTCTTAGGCGAATGAAGCGTCACAGCGCAGATCGCCGATCCGCTGCCGCTAAGGAAGGCACCGAGTGCGCCGGCTCTCTCGGCTGCGGCGATGACGCGCGGCAGAAATGGAATCAGTTTTTGCCGGTACGGCTGATGCAGGTGATCGCGGAAAGCGCCGCGCAAATTACGATAATTGCCCGATGCGAACGCGGCCGTAATTGCGCATGCATTTGCACAATTTTTCACGGCAGCAGCACGCGTAATTCGGGACGGCAAGATCCTTCTTGCCCGTGATGTTTTAATTTCGAGATCCGGAATCAAAAGGACGAAAGATAACGAGGCTGAAACGTCGAATCGCTGAAGAGTCTGGCCCCGGACAACAGTGAACCCTCCGAACGTTGCGGGCGCGGCGTTATCGGGATGACCTTCCAACCGGGCGGATAATTGAAATATCGACGAACGATCAAGGCGATTGCCAGTTAAAGCATTCAAAGCGCGCAGAACGCCAACGCGCAGTGTGACACTGCTTCCCAAGCCTCGTGAAGCGGGAACATTGCCTGCGATTGATACTGAAAATACGAATGGCACACGCTGAGTATGATGAAAAAATAAATCCGCTGCCTCGCCGACAATAGTTTGCGGCCGAGATTTCACGCCTTTAGTCACGGTGACGTCGTTATAAATGCGCAGCGCAACACCAAGGCAATCAAAGCCGGGGCCGAGATTGGAAGTGCTCGCCGGAACACGAACCGTAACTTGTTGCATGGATCAGCAGCTGCGTTGTATAAGCGACGACGCTACGATGCGGGAGTTTAGCGTGCCCGGACTGGGCGGCAACCGATCCGTTGCACAAGCATGCCGTTAAGAGATACTCCACCCAACGAGAATGAATTCTGGCTGGATCGACGCAAGTCTACTTCGCGATTTCGAAGCGGAGGGAACTAATGCGCATCGGCTCTGCACAGTTGAAGACGGTTGGGTGGAACGCTTCGGATGCGACGTCCTCATTTCGTTCAAAAGAGTTCTGGCACGCGAACGTTTAATCCAGGAATTACAATCGTGGGCGAGCACGGTTCGGTTCGAGGTTGGACGCATTTTCGCCCGGTTCGTCCCTCGCAAAAACGAAGAGCGCGAGCCTCCCGGTCTCATATTTGGGGACCCGGGTGAAAATTTGCAGACAATCGCCACAGAGCGACATCTCAAGTTTGGGATCGACTTCGGGGCGGGCTATTCCGTGGGGTTCATTGTCGATCAAAGAGAAAACCGCCGCTACATGCGCCACATTGCACCGAAGCGGCTCTTGAATTGTTTTGCCTATACCTGCTCCTTTTCCGTTAGCGCGGCATGCGTCGGAGCGATCACCCTCAATGTTGATCTTTCCAAAAAATCTCTGGCGCGCGGTCGCGAGAATTTTGGGCTAAACAGCCTGCCAACCATCGATCATCGCTTCATCGCCGATGACGTGATGGCAGTATTGCCGCGACTTGCGCGCAAGGGCGAGAAATTTGACGCGATCGTTCTCGATCCGCCGACTTTTTCGCGGTCGCCCGGAGGAAAAGCGTTTCAGGTTGAAAACGATTTTGAAAAGTTGCTTATTAATGCTCTCGATCTGGCAGAGCGAGATAGCCACGTCCTGCTTTCGACCAATTGCTCTGCTCTGCGCGAGCATGCGCTGGAAGTAATGGCCCGCTATTGCCTTAAGGTCGCGCGGCGCGCGGCCACTTTTCATCGACAGCCTTCGCTGCCCGATTTTCCGGCGGGCACCGGCGCCAGCTCGATTTGGCTGGCTCTTCGTTGACAAGGTCGATGCGCGCAAGAAAGGATCAGAATACGAATCATTAATCGATATGGACCAGTCAACTGCTGAAGTAGTCGCCGAGTTCCCGGAACGCGGATTGCAATGGGTGAAAGAGCAGGTCGAGACGGTCCTCAGCGAAACTGAGGATTACGTGCGCGGAAAACCAGCGCAGTCGCTCCTGTGCGCGTTTGTGGCCGGATACGTTTTGAATCGGTTACCAATGGGCCGAGTCCTAGGCGGCCTGGTTCGGCTTCTCGCCGTTGCATTGAAACCCGCGATCTTAATCTACGGCGCGGCCAAATTATATCAGGTGGCGCAGGAAGAAGAATCGTTAAATCGCTAAACCGTTAAATCGGCTCGACATTGCGAACGATTCACCTCCCTAACATTTTAGAGTTCATGCGCCCTCGAGCGTGAAACCAACCTTCAACGTCACCTGCCAGTGACCGATTTTGCCGTTCTCTATGTAACCGCGCGTCTCCGCCACCTCAAACCAGCGCATGTTGCGGACCGTTTTCCCGGCGCGTGCCAGCGCGTTTTTTACCGCTTCCTCGAATCCGTTCGGCGAGGAACCAACCAGCTCAATTTTCTTGTAAATATGATCAGACATGCCCCATTATTTCCTGAGGAGGCGATCGAACACAACAAAAAGCCGAGCGGGATCCTTGGCGCGCTTATCGAAGGGTCGATCGGCCCCGAACGCTTTCGGGGACGATGCCAAAACGACCCGCCGCAGGCGCAAGATGAGAATCGAGGACGTCGCGCACAGAAAAGTCAGGCGGCAAAGCCGCATTCATTTAACAACGCGTTCCACCTTTGCGCGCTTTTAGTCATCAAATTTGCTTTACAAAAGCATCTTTCTTTCGGCAGCCTCGCCTCGTGGGAAAATCGTTTGCGACCGGTTTGCTGCTTTTAGTTGCTCTCTCTTGTGTCCGCGCTCAGGACCAGGAAAGCAAACTGGTCGATCGCCTGCTTAGACCGGACATGACCCTGCGGAACAACGCGCAGAACAAAAAATTCATCGCCGACAGAACCTCCATAAATAAAAAGGCAACCGTTGGCACATTTTACGTCCAGAAAAAATCCAATTCGAAAAGCTTTTCCGGAACGCGCGACTTCTCGGCGCGACAATTCAATTCTCAATCGTTCCACGGCACCCGCAGCGCACCCGGGATTCCATCGGAGCAAGCAATCGGAAATTCTCGTCCCGCTTATGCAACTCACACTGCGCGTGGTTCCCGCGATGCCCCTCAATCTGGCAAGAAAGTCGCCAGCGGTTCATTCAAAGGGAACCGGCCCTTCCTGGAGCAAGGTAAAAGTCAAAAGTCGCTAAACAGGAAGAATCCACCGATGACGATCGAGCAGGTGCGCGAGTTGCTGAACAAAAACAAGTAGCGCGCCGGCCCGGTGCGCTATTCTGTGGTTGATCATGCAACCGGATGAAGCTCTCGCGTTTCTAAAACAAGGCGCCGCGCAGATCATCAGCGAGAATGAACTGCGCGAGAAACTCGCGCTGGGGCGGCCGCTGCGGATAAAACTGGGAGTGGATCCAACGACGCCCGATATTCACCTTGGCCACAGCATTGTTCTGCGAAAGCTGAGGCAGTTTCAAGACCTGGGTCACCAGGCGGTCCTCATTATCGGCGACTTCACGGGAATGATCGGCGATCCAAGCGGCCGCTCCATCACGCGGCCACATTTGACGCACAAGGAAGTGATGGTAAATGCCGCAACCTACCGTGAGCAGGCATTCCAGATTCTTGATCCGGCACGCACGGAGGCGGTTTGCAATGGTGACTGGTTTCGCGCCATGTCGTTCGAAGATGTCATTCGCCTCAACAGTCGGGTGACGCTGCAACAAATGCTGCAGCGCGAAGATTTCCGGGCGCGGATCGACAACCAGCATGCCATTCGCGCCCACGAAATTCAGTATCCAATCATGCAGGGATGGGACTCGGTGATGGTGAAAGCGGATGTCGAGCTCGGTGGAACGGATCAGCTTTTTAACATTTTGGTCGGGCGCGATTTCCAAAAAGAAGAAGGTCAATCGCAGCAAGTCGCTTTTCTCCTTCCGATTCTTGAGGGTGTCGATGGCTCGAAGAAAATGAGCAAGAGCCTCGGCAATTTTGTCGCGATCAACGAGTCCGCCGCGGACATGTTCGGGAAACTGATGAGCATCTCGGACGAGTTGATGGCGCGCTATTATAAGCTGCTACTTGGCCGTTCGCCAGCAGCTGGGACGTATCCGCTCGACGCCAAGAAGCAGCTCGCCTTCGAAATCGTGCAGACGTACCACTCGGCTGATGTTGCCAAAAAAACGCTCGATGAATGGAACACCCGCTTCAGCAAGCGGGATCTCGAACATGCCGATCTGCCGATGTTTTCCGCAACGACTCTGGAGAAACTTGACGCTGTCACACTCGTTTCGAATGCGTATCGGGAAGCATATAATCTCCAAAAATCCCGCAGTGAGGCCTCGCGACTGATCAAACAGGGAAGCGTGGAACTCGATGGAGTAAAGATTCGCGACCCCAAGACAACAATCACGCTTGAGCCCGGCCAGGTTCTCCGCCTCGACAGGAAACACGCCGTGCGAATTGGCTAGAAACGATTTCGAAAATAGCTGCGAGTGCGATTAGGTGGATCGAGCAGCCCCTTGCTCGATGCCAAATAATGCGCCTTCGACGCCGCTCTTAACATCGACGCGGCGAAGCGCGCGATCCCACCTTCTGAGCCAATGGTTGGGATCAACCATCGCATACCCGCGTACAGCAAAAGAGCCACACAAGTTGTAGCCTGGTGGCTCTTCGAATTTTTCGTTTTCTCAGGCTGTAGCCGTTTGAAGTGCTGCCACAACCGGCGAATGCTCAAGATAGCTCGCCGCGATGCCTTCGAAGTGCGCCCGGATGCTGCGCAATTCTGCGGTGACGAAACTATCGACAAAATGCAGGCGTCGGTCCAGCCATGCAAACAGCTTGTTCTTGATCTCGTAGTGAACCGCGAGCGTGACCTCCGTACAGTTTGACCGAATCTCAGCGAATTCAACGATTCCCATCAGGTCAAT
>JBIOVE010000104.1:0-3094 GCA_044867565.1 Candidatus Udaeobacter sp.
AAGAAACGATCACACCACCGGCATTGCACAGAATATCGGGAATCACGAATATCTCATCCCATCGCTGATCGAGAATGCGGTCTGCCCCCGGCGTAGTCGGACCGTTGGCGGCCTCAGCCAGAATGCGGCATTTTAACTTCGCCGCATTTTTTTCGTTAATGACACGATCCACCGCGGCCGGAACCAGCACGTCACATTTCATCGTCAATAGCTCGTTTGGATCGACCTGGTCGGCTTGATCGAACGCTTTCAGGTGCCGCTTTTTGAAAACATGCTGCTCGGCAGCTTTGATGTCGATGCCTTTGGGATTGTAGACCGCGGCATGCGCGTCGCTAATGCCCACAATTTTGACGCCGCTTTTTAATGCGAGCGACAAGGCCGCGACCGATCCAACATTACCAAAGCCCTGGACAATGGCAGTGCATTTTTCCGGATCCATTTTCAACACGTTCATCGCGCGCTCGATCAAGTAAACCACACCACGGCCGGTTGCTTCGCGCCGTCCCTCAGTCCCCCCAATGGCGACCGGTTTGCCGGTGACGATTTCATTCACAGCGTAGCCTTGATAAACCGAGTAAGTATCCATGAACCAGGCCATGACCTGTTCGTTCGTGCCCATGTCGGGTCCCATGATGTCGGTGTGTGGTCCGACAAAAGGAATCATTTCCTGCATGTAACGGCGCGAGACCGCTTCGAGCTCGGTGCGTGATAGTTTGAACGGATCGACGGCGACACCCCCTTTCGCTCCGCCGTACGGCAAATTCGACAGCGCACATTTCCAGCTCATCCACATCGCGAGTGCGGCCGTTTCACCCATTGACAACGAGGGAGCGAAGCGCGTCCCGCCTTTGGTCGGACCGAGCGTCAGATGATGCTGAACGCGGTACCCTTGAAAAGTTTTCGTGCTGCCATCATCCATGTGAACTGGCAGCGTCACGGCGATGGCGCGTTTCGGATACATGAGCCGCTCGCGATCGTTCTTATCGATATTCAGATAATCAGCGATGACCTGAAATTGATCGCAGGCCATTTTGAATACTTCGTCGTCCTCGTAAATAGTCATGGAAGCGCGTTCGGAAATTAGGATATCCCGTCCGGAAATGCAGTTGCTATTTGCGCTGGGCAGATAGAACCGTCAAATCGAAAACGTGGCATCGGCATCCTGCCGATGATTCACGGGCTGGAAGCCCGTGCCACGACTCGCAAGATCGATAATCGACAACTGCGGCTAAAATCCGATAACGTCGTGTGCAATGAAAATTGAAACGCTAGCCGTCCACGCCGGACACGCGATTGATCCCGCAACCGGGGCAGTTTCCGCGCCGATTTACCTTTCTACTACTTTCGAACGTGACACCGACGGAACGTACTCGCGCGGGTTTATGTACACGCGTAACAACAATCCGAATCGTGAAGCATTGGAGCGCGGCGTCGGCGCACTCGAAGGCGGCGAAGTCGCGGCGGCTTTTGGAAGTGGCACGGCCGCCGCGATGGCGCTGTTTCAAGCGCTCGCGCCCGAAGACCATGTTCTCGCGCACGTTGATGCTTATTACGGCACTTCACGGCTGCTACGCGAAATCTTCCTGCGCTGGGGACTTGAGGTGGACTTCATTGATATGAGCAATCTCGACGATGTGAAGAACGCTCTGCGACCGCGAACAAAGCTGGCCTGGGCTGAAACACCTTCGAATCCACTCCTGAAAATTGTCGATCTTGCAGCGGTCGCTAAGATCGTCCATGACGCTGGCGCGCTTTGCGTGTGCGACAATACATGGGCGCCGATTTTACAGCGCCCGTTCGAATTGGGAGCTGATCTGGTTCTGCATTCGAGCACGAAATACTTCGGTGGCCATTGTGACGTCGCCGGAGGAATCGTTATTGCAAAGAAGGACAGCGAATTTTTTCGGCGGGTTCGCACCATCCAATATTCGGGCGGCGCGGTCCCCTCGCCTTTCGATTGCTGGCTGATTCTGCGTGGAATGCGCACGTTGCCGTGGCGGATGAGAGCGCACTCTGAAAATGGGACGAAAGTCGCGGAATTTCTGGCCCAACATCGAAAGGTTGGGGACGTGCATTATCCAGGATTGCATTCCCATCCCGGACATGAAATCGCCCGACGCCAGATGTCGATGTTCGGTGGAATGCTCTCCTTCCAGGTCAAAGACGGACGCGAGGCAGCGATGTCGGTCGCGGCGAAAACGAAAATCTTTACCCGCGCGACTAGTTTAGGCGGCGTGGAAAGCTTGATCGAGCATCGAGCGTCGATCGAAGGGCCGGGAACAACTTCGCCGGAGGGCCTATTGCGATTGTCGATCGGTCTTGAAAATGCCGACGATTTGATCGAGGATCTCGATCAAGCGCTGGGTTGATTTCCAAATCTGCGCCGCACCAGCTCGACAAGGTCGTGCACTTCGGCTACGCGCAACAGATATGCGCCGCCGAAAAATATTCCCGCGCCGGAGCAAATCGTGATCAACATCACGAGCAGGTTCTGCCAATCCGAGGCATGCGGGTGTCTGGCAAAGAAAGAGGTTAACGCCAGCCAGCAGATGACGGCCAGTCCTACACCAGCAACGAGCAGCTTGCCGATGGTCTTGAGCATCGCGCCAGTCTCGAGTCGCCCTGTGTAGTGGCGCATCATTGAGTAAAGAAAAAAGAAATTAGTGATGGCGACCAAGCTGGTAGAGAGCGCAAGGCCGCGATGTCCAAGATGAAGACGAAAAGTGAAGAACCAGTTGAGACAAAAATTTACGACGATTGACGTGAGGCTCACAAACATTGGCAGGTGCCGTTTGTCGAGCGCGTAAAAGGCCGGCGCAAGCACTTTGTCAGCGGAATATCCGGCGAGACCGATGGCATAAAAACGGAGCGCCGCCGCCGTTTGGATTGTGGCTTCCCGGGTGAAGCGGCCATGCTGGTAAATCAGATGAATGATCGGTTCCGCGAGAATGACAAGACCGATCGCGGCCGGAATTGTGAGCAGCAGAACCAGCCGAACTGAGTGCGCGAGCGCAGAGCGAAATTCGCCCGTGTTGCCAACAGCGGCGCTCCGTGAAACCAAAGGGAGCGTTACCGTCGCGACCGCCACTCCGAA
>JBIOVE010000105.1:0-3404 GCA_044867565.1 Candidatus Udaeobacter sp.
TCGAGCTTATCGAATTCCGGATCAGACTGGTCTGACGATCGTTTACCAGCTGCTGCGTGAAGAAGGCCTCTTCCTTGGCTTATCAAGCGGGATTAACGTTGCCGGTGCCGTGCGCTTCGCTAAGGAATCTGGGGCGGGCCAAACCATCGTCACCGTTCTTTGCGACTCGGGCCACAAATATCAATCAACGCTTTTCAATCGTGACTGGCTGGCTTCCAATCATCTCGATCCAGACCTTCCCTTGGAATCGATTCTCGATCGCTGACCTATTTGTAGGTCGTTTTCGGCTCGGCGCCGGCTAGAATTTTCGGAAATCGCGGATCTTTCCGCAGCGGATCCCATTCCCAGCGTGTTCGCAAATCTGACAGGGTGATGCTCTCGTCGGCGTAATCCACTGCAAACGGTGTCGTAAGCAGGCGTTCAACTTCGGAAATGGCTTTATCGGTTTCGCCGGTGTGCGCGAAAACCAAAGCTTGAAACGCCTGCACCACCGCGCCTTCGATCACGTCTCGCGAGATTGGTTGTAATTCGACCGCGCGACGCGCTTCGCGTAGAGCGTCTTCTTTTCTTCCCATTAACGCATAAAGCAATCCGAGTTGCGCGTGTCGCGGAGCATCTTGCGGACTGTCGGCGACTGTTTTCTCGAGCGCGGGCCGCGCCGCTTCGAAATTTATCTGCGCACGCTTGTTGTCCCCGCGGACAAGATCAATGCACGCTTGCAGATAGCTTTTTGGAAGCGGTATGCCCGGCTGTGAAGTGATTGTTTCGAGGCGATAGGCGGCAAGCGCTTTTTCCGCCGCGGCAGGATCGCGGTCCATCAAACTCACATCCCAGCGGGCAAAGGTGACGATTCCATCCGGATCAACGTTAGCGGGAATACTGTCCAGCGCGGCTTTGATGGGGGCCGTGCTTCCTTTCCAGAAGTATTCGATGTAACCGCGCTGGATCTTTACATTGACGGAGTCAGGCGCGAGCGCGAGCACCCGATCCAGTCCGCGCAAAGCCTTCTGCCAGTCGCGCAGCCCAAAGTAGGTTTGCGAGGCATCGTAGAGCGTAACCGGGTTGCGTGGGTCAATTGCTTCGGCCTTTTCATAAGCCGCGATAGCGTTAGCAAGATGTCCTTGTCTGCGTTGGACGGCCGCCATGAAGAGACCGACATCGCCATCGTTCGGCAGAGCGCGGGCCGCGAGCTCAAATTCACGCAGCGCTTCCTCGTAGTTCGCTTCTTCGTAGTAAAAGTACAATCCCAGAGCGAGATGTCCCTCGCCCAAATCGGGTTGAAGGCGCAGCGATTGTTCTGCTTCAGCTCGGGCTTTTTGCTTCCGCGCCTCGGTTGGTTCAAACCAATGATAGATCATGCTGGTGACGGCGGAGAGTCGTGCATGGGCCAGGGCAAAGCCGGGGTCGAGCGCAATCGCTTGTTCGTAAAGTTGGGCCGCAGATTCAAAGTCGTGCAGAAGATTATCGGGACGCGTCTGGTAAGTTCGCCCGCGCAGATAGAGAACGTAGGCGTCCGGATTATTCGTTGCTTTGGTCTCGACGCGCGCTTTCTCCTGCGGGGAAAGGGTTGCCTGCAGAGAATCGGCAATACTTTTCGCGACCTCGGCTTCGACGCCGAAGATATCGATCAACTGGCGATCGTAACTTTGCGCCCAAAGATGCGCGTCCGTGTCTGTTTGAATCAACTGGACGTTGATATGCACGCGATCACCTGATTTTTGAACGCTGCCCTCGAGAATATTGGCTACCCGCAATTCGCGTCCGATTTCCCGAAGATTTGCCGGCGCACTTTGGTATTGCGCTGTGGAAGTGCGCGAGATGACCCGAAGCCCGCTGATTCTGGAAAGGGTGGTGATGATTTCATCTTGAATGCCTTGGGCAAAAAAGGCGTTTTCCTTATCGGAGCTGAGATTTTCGAAAGGCAACACCGCGACGCTCTTTTCGGAAATGGCTGCCGCGACTGAACCTGACGGCGCTATGCCGGTCGATGCAACGGTTTTCGATTTTGTCGATGCCTGATGTGAAAGGAGCCAAAATGCTGCGCCCGCAATCAACAAAATGAGGATGACGCCCGCGATAAGAAGAAAATTAGTTTTGCGCGTGGCAGATCCTGGGGCAACGCGCGCCGGGGCGGCGGTCTCTCGTTGTTTGGTCGCAAACTTTGTCGGTATGGCGGCGTTTCCAGCTTCATCGGTGTAGAGATTCACGACCGAAACCGTGACATCGTGTTTCACCTGGCATTCGCCGAGATCATGCAAGGTCGGCTGCCATTGACGATACTGTGCCAGATCCTCCGCTACTCGTTTCGACAGCAGAATGTGACCGGCGTCACCACAATCCATGATGCGCTGGGCCATGTTGATTCCGCCGCCAGCGATATTGGAGCGATTGTTGACATCGGTGACTGCGCTAACCGGTCCGCTATGGACACCCATTCGGACGGAAAGATCGGGCCGACTTCTCAACGCTTTGCTGATTTCCAAAGCGCACTGTACCGGATCATCAGGCGTGGTGGAAAACACGAGGGCCATGCCATCGCCCGTGGGAAATTTCGCGAGCTTTCCGGCGGCTTCGGCGGCGCGGAACGTGTCGGTAGCCCGAACGAGATTGTTCAATTCCTCCAGCGATTCGCTCTGTTCGTTGATGAGCAGCTTTGAATAACCAACAATGTCGATGAAGAGGACGTGCGCGATCTCGAGACGCAAATCCGATTTGGCATTCACTGACATTTCGGGCGGAAGAATCTATGTGTCCTACTCAAAATCAAATGGCTTGCCAGCTAACGCCGTGAATAGAGGTCGCGGAAAAGTGTGGTCGAGGTTGGCAAAATCTTGCTTGGTCAATTCCCCTAAAGATTCACCGCGTGGCAGTTGGTGGAGGCGAAGCGGGTTTGGTTTGGTTGCGAGCAAGATCGAACACGAGCAGGCCAGCCGCCAACAGAGCGGTAGCGATAATGAAGATGGCAAACCTCCGGGGACTCCAAGACGGAAGCACGGTGTCCGGTGGAACGTTCGCGGTGCGTTTCATTCCCTCCGGTGTCGCTTCGAACGCCCAGGAAATATACAGCGCCAGGACAAATCCAATCACGAAAATTACCACCAGTACTGTAACCGCCGAGGTCCGCTCTTCATGGCCGGAAAACAAGATCGACGCGGCTTCAATTAGCAGCCACGCGATAACCGCGTAGGCGACAGCAACCTTGTAAACATTCCGCCGCTTGAGTTCACGGAAGAAGGTCTTCGCATCCATTGATCCGGTTTTTTGCCATACCGCAAACTTATTGGCAAGCTATCCGTCACGCCGCGACGAAAGGAGGAAGTAAAAAGTAGGAATTAGAAAAAGGGACAGAGATCGGCCGCCTGTTCGTGAAAGGTCTTGGCAAGCTGCCGAAACCAACAGGCTGT
>JBIOVE010000106.1:0-3643 GCA_044867565.1 Candidatus Udaeobacter sp.
TGAAATCGGTTTGGGGGTCGCGCGCCGCCCAATCGTGCGATGGTTGCGAGGCCGTATGCACAACTGCATCGATCTTGCCGCGATGCTTCTTGAATAACCTGGTGACCGCGGCTGCATCGCGGATGTCGATGTTGTGATGCTCGTAGCCGCTAACATTCTCAACCAGCTCGTCACGTGTTTTCTTGGTGGAAGCTTCCGCGCCAAAGAATTCCGCACGCATGTCGTTGTCGATCCCAACTACCAGCGCCCCATCCTTCGCGAATCGCTTGACCGTTTCCGAGCCGATCAATCCCGCTGAACCTGTAACGATGATCGTATTCACAATGTCGATCCTGGCGCCAAGCGTGCCCCCGGCCGTGATCTGGGGAGCGCAACTATTGCCCAATAATCCATATCAATTCTCCAGCCGCAGGATTCACTCGGGCGGCGGGCAATCGCGGATCGTCTTGCAGGACGCGCTCGATCAACTCCGCATTTTTTGTTGCGTTCACCAAAAAACAAATGTGCCGCGCGTGATTGATAAGAGGAAAGGTGAACGTCAACCGCCACGAATTAAATTTCGGCACAAAATTCGCGATCACTCGCCGCGTCGTTTCTTCAAGACCAGCGGTATCTGGAAACAGGGACGCCGTATGGCCATCCTCGCCCAAGCCTAACAGAATCAGATCGTGCCGAAAAATGGGCTCGCCGCGCTGCGTCGCCAAGACATCGAGATGATCTTCGTATTCCTGCGCCGCGATTAGCGGATCGATTTCACCGCGCATCCGCATGATTGATTTCTCAGGAACGGCCGCGGGCACGAAGAGAGTTTCGCGGGCCATTCTGAAGTTGCTCTGAGGATCATCGGGTGGGACGCAACGCTCATCGCCGAAAGTGATTCGAACCAGCTCCCATGACAGATCGCGTGTAACCGTCGCCAGCCGTGCGTAAACTGGCCTTGGAGTATTCCCGCCTGATAGCGCAATCCTGAATTCGTTGCGTTCGCCAAACGCCTTGTGTGCATGCTCGATGATAAAGTCCGCCGCGTCGGCGGCAAAATTATGCGTTCTAATTATACGCCGATCCATGAGCGCTTAAGATCAAATCGCGCAATGCGTTTGTCCGCGCTTTTCCAGATAGCGCTGATGATATTCTTCGGCACGCCAGAACCTTGACGCCGACTCGATTTGCGTCACGATTGGCCGATTGAAACGTCTGCTTTTCTCCAGCTTGTCCTTCGAGGATTCGGCGACCGCTTTTTGCTCCGGCGAATGATAAAAGATCACGGAACGATATTGCTTTCCAACATCGGGACCCTGCCGATTCAGCGTCGTCGGATTGTGGTTCGCCCAAAAAACGTCAAGCAGCTCGGTGTAGTTGATTTGCGATGGATCGAATTCCACCTCCACCACTTCTGCGTGACCGGTTTCGTCCGTGCAAACATCTTCATAGGATGGATTGTCCTTCGTTCCGCCCGCGTAGCCAACCGCTGTCGAGACCACGCCTTTCAATTTTCGGAAACTTTCTTCTACACCCCAGAAACAACCTGCGCCAAAGGTGGCTTTCTCCGTTTTCATACCGGGCACGATGGAACGATTGCGAGCAGGGCGCAACCGTCCTTCGCGGTTCCGTTTGTTGCTTGACAGTTGCTGCGCGCCACATTGGCATTGCTTAATGCTTGATAGCCAGCCGATCCAAAACCTGAGAAAGAGCTGGACAATCTCTTTCATCGAATGAATTCCGCTGCCACCACCCTCGAGCAGACTCGCTCGCTGCTGCCGGTACGGCTTCTCAACGGCTGTGGAGCACTGCTGGAGAAAACTCGAATTCCGCGCCCCCCGGTCCTTGCACTTGACTTGATCGAGAATGCGATGCGCCGCTGCGGTCTCAGCGATTTTGGCAGAGGCGATTTTCTCGAAGCCCTTTCTCGTTTACTCGAGTCCTGCCAACGCGAGTCCCGCCTTAACGTGATCGGAAAGATTGCTCTCCGCGCCGATCTCTTACGGATACTGTGCTCGCGTTTGTTTTTGGAACGGGATCGACAACTTTACCCGGACATTGAGCGGCAGGAAATTCGCGAACCGCTCTTTATCGTCGGTCTGCCCCGAAGCGGCACCACACTCTTGCACACCTTGCTCGCTGCCGATCCTGAGCATCGAGTTCCGCTTACCTGGGAAGTTATGACGCCATCCCCGCCCACCGGCGATAATGAGAGACAACGAATACGGCGCGCAACCCAAAGTTGCAACTGCCTGAATTGGCTGGCGCCCACGTTTCGCCACGTCCATCCCCTGGGAGCCGAGCTCCCGCAAGAATGTGTCAGCCTTATGACCCCCACCTTTTTGAGCGACCAGTTTGATACGATGTATTATGTGCCGTCGTATCGAGCCTGGTTTTTGCGTCAGGATTTGTTGCCCTCATACGAATATCACCGGCGTTTCCTTCAACACCTGCAATTCCGGCGGAGGGCGCCCCGTTGGGTACTGAAGGCGCCTACTCATATGTTTGCGCTGCCAACGCTACTTTCCGTCTATCCCGATGCGCTCTTTGTCCAGGCGCACCGGGCGCCCCTCGAGGCAATGGCTTCGGTATCCAGCTTGATCACAATCCTCCGTCGCGTGTTTAGCAAGGCAGTCGATCCCTTCGTCGTCTGCCGGGAGGCCATTCAATACTGGTCGGAAACGTTGGATAGATTTTTGCAAGAACGCGATCGATTGGAGCCGCGCCGCATTTGCGACCTGGCCTACGGTGAGATCCGTGGCCATCCCATCGCTGCCGTTCGCCGCATCTACGAGCATTTCGGCTGGTCACTCACGCGAGAGACGGAGCAGCGAATGCGCGTGGCACTCGCAAACCAGCGGCAGGACCAGCATGGTTTTCATCGCTATAACCTCTCGCAGTTTGGGCTCCAGGCAGGCGAAGGCGCGGAAGCCTTCGCAGCCTATAGCGAACGATTCGGTCTATCCGCGCAAGCGGTTGGGAGAGGAAGCGAACGCGCGGAGGGACTTATTTTGAAGTAGGATCATTTCATAAATGGAGAATCCCATTTGGCCCCCGGCGGTTGCCAACTGCGTAACATAGCCACCCTGGCTGTTCGTCGTGCGCGCATCCTGCCTGCGTCAGGGCCGCAGGCTAGAAGCCTGCTCGACCAGACAGGCAAGATGCCTGTGTTACGCAGACTGGCCAAAGTGCTTGCAAGCGCTGGCCGAGGCTTTCACCTTTGATGGGTCGCCGCGCGCATTATGACGACTGCCAACAAAATCACGCTCGTTCGGATTTTGATGATCCCGGCTTTCGTGACGATGGCCATTTATTACGGCCAAAGCATCCAGCGGGGTGAACCGCTCGAATGGCAGCGCTTTACTGCCATCGCGATTTTTCTGATCGCCGCGGTGAGCGATGGTTTGGACGGATATGTCGCTCGTCGCTACAACCAGAGGAGCTCGCTTGGAGTCATTCTCGACCCGATTGCGGACAAAGGCCTGCTGCTGAGCGGCATCATTACATTGAGCATCAGCAATTGGAGCGACATCGATCCCGAGTATGGGAGATTCCCGGCATGGTTCCCTGTCCTGGTTATCTCGCGCGATGCCGTTATTGTCGTCGGCGCCGCCGTCCTGTACTTGCTCAATGGCAAAGTGCACGTAAAGCCACGGTGGCCTGG
>JBIOVE010000107.1:0-7999 GCA_044867565.1 Candidatus Udaeobacter sp.
GTCCGATGTTCTTAAAAATCAGTCGATGTTCGAGCGAATGGGGCGGATGCAATTGCGGATCGCGGCTTGGGGATTTGGGATTACGGACAAGGCCGGCTGTCGAATTTGGATCGACATTTTCGCGCAGCTCTTCGTTGACCATGCAAACGGGCGCAGTGCCACAGCTCGCCAGACATTCGACAAACTCAACGCTGAAATTTCCGTCGGCGCTCACCGAAATGGGATTGTGCATTCCATCGCTGTGTCGCTGCCGCTCAATTCCAGTGGCCGCACATAAATTCTCCATTAACGAATAACTGCCGGCCATCGCACAACTGAGTGTACGGCAAACACGGATATGCGTTTTGCCCGCGGGCTTCTGGCGAAACATCGGATAGAACGTGACCAACTCGAGAATATTGATTGGCTGCAATCCGAGTTTCGCTGCGATCCACGTCACCGCTGCATCGCTGATAAAACCGAAGTGTTCCTGCCATAAATGCAGCAACGGCATTGCCGCGCTTCGCCGGTGATCCTCCGGATAGCGCGCGATCGCCTCATCCATCTTCCGCTCCAACTCGGCGGGAACGCGTGTGCTCGTCGAGTCCACGGGAAGCGGCGAACTAGTGAGACAAGGTGCTGTCCTTGGCCTGCACTTTGTCGTCTTTAAAAACGATCGTCACCGTGTCTTGGCCCTGCCGGTAAACATACGTCGTCTTTTTCATGATAACAAAATCCTCGTTGTTGATGGAGGTGGGCGTACCCAAAATTGATTCCACCTGCTTCTTCGACATCCCCTCGGCCACTTCGTCAACATTCGCTTTGGTGATTCGCTTTCCCGGCGTGCATGCGCTCAAACCAGCCAGGCACAGCGCGAGCAGCATTGCGATCGCAATACGTGGGAGGGATTTGAGGTTCGGCATATTCATCTGTCGCACTCGCCCATGACGAAGTCCAGACTGCCCAGCACCGCGGGCACGTCGCTCACCATGCAACCGGGCAAAAGCTCGGGCAGGATACTGAGGTTGACAAACGATGGCGCGCGAATCTTCAGCCGATAAGGCACGCCGCCACCCTTGCTGTTAATGTAAAAACCAAGTTCGCCCTTCGGATTTTCTGCTGCGAAATAAATTTCGCCCGGCGGCGCGTCCAGTCCTTCTGTTACTACAATGAAATGATGGATCAACTCTTCCATCTTCGTCATCACACGTGATTTCGGTGGCGTCATGTTTTTCCAATCGGTGACGTTAATTGGTCCGTCCGGCAATTTGTCGATCACCTGACGCAGGATCCGCACGCTTTGCCGCATCTCTTCGATCCGCACCAGATAGCGATCGTAACAATCTCCGGCACTGCCGATCACGACATCGAAATCGTAGTTCTCATAATCGAGATACGGATGTTTGCGCCGCAAATCATGCTCGATCCCGCTGCCGCGCAAATTCGGCCCGGAGAGCGCGTAGGCAATTGCGCGCTGCTTTGGAATGACGCCGATGTCTTTTGTTCGATCGACAAAGATGCGATTGCGGGTGAGCAATTTATCGCATTCATCGAGGCTGGGAATAAATGCGTCGAGGAACTTCTTGAGTTGCGGGATGAAATTCTCGGGAAGATCGCGAATCTGTCCGCCCACGCGCGTGTAGGAGGTGGTGAAACGCGCGCCAGTCAATAGCTCGAAAAGATCATAAAGTTTTTCGCGTTCGGTAAACGTATAGAGAAAGACCGTCATGGCGCCGAGGTCGAGAGCCATTGCGCCCAGACCCATTAAGTGTGACGAGATGCGCGACGTTTCACAGCAAATCGTCCGAATCGCTTTTCCGCGCGGCGGAATTTCCCAGCCCATTAATTTCTCGACTGCGAGTGCGTAAGCGACATTGTTCGAGAGCGGAGCAAGATAATCGAGCCGGTCTGTGTAGGGCACGAACTGGTTGTATTGCATGTTCTCGGCGATTTTTTCATCGCCGCGATGCAGAAAACCGATGTCCGGCGTCGCTTTGGTAATAATCTCGCCGTCAAGTTCAAGCACCAGTCGTAAAACGCCGTGCGTGGCTGGATGCGACGGCCCCATGTTGAGCACCATCTTCTCACCAATATCATCGTCGGGGTGGCGCAATTCCGCATCGGCCGCAGCCACTCGCGTCACCGGATCAGGCGATTCAATTTCGCGCGTCGTGAAGGGCATAAATCAACAATCGTATCTACGCTGGCGAGTCAACCGGCACGCGCAAGCGTAAATTGGCTAACGTGCGCGTCTCGCGCGTTGGTTTTGGCGTCCCGCCAATACGAACTTTTCCAAGGGATGACAAAAGACGAAAGCGAGTGCTGATGTCGAAAAGTTCGCAACGGCGAGACGCCGTTGCCAGCACGCGGGACGCGTGCGCTACCCAGAGAAATTCGTTACGCGCGCTGATTCGCGCGTACCAAAATGTCGTCTATGCGGGTGGGCGCGTCGATCCTGGTTAAAGGCTGCGCCATCGCAGCTCTACCCAAAAAGGGGAGGAGCCGGGGGCGAGCGCCTTCGCGTAACGAGAATTGGATTGCACAAATTTAACCATGTGGAGCCGCCCGGCAGTTAGATCGGTGGGAACTACGAAACGGGGGGCGAGGCGCCATTTTAATGAAACCTCGCGGGCCAACCGATCCAAGGTTGCATGTCCGCTGCTTCTAACCACTCGCGAGCTGATAACTCGACCACTTTGATCCAGGGTTAAGGACACAACTACCGAGCCTTCCAAGCCCTGATAAAATACGCCCATTGGAAATTCCGGCAGGGGCTTCTCAATCCATTCCGCTTTCGCGTAAACGAATGGCAACATTAATAAAACCGCAATGACTGTTCCGCATAGCGCGGAACCCGATACCGCTGTGTGGGAACGCTGTGTGCTCATATCTTAAGAATGCTCAGGTTTGTTTTTCCGAGTCAAGCGTTTTTTTGTATGTCGTCCTTCTCGTCGTGACCCAGGATATCTCATTGGTGAACCGCAGCGTTAGGACATCAATCCGCCAATTTCGGCCAACGGGCAGCTCGTAATTTCTCGCGCTTTTTGCTTAACGAGGCTACCTGTTTGAATGGCACAAAAGGTCGCGCTGCTATTTGCCGGGCAAGGTGCGCAGACCGTTGGGATGGGCCGCGATCTGGCGAAACAATTTCCTACTGCAGGCGACTTGTTTCGGCAAGCGGATGAAGTTCTTGCGCGGAAGTTAAGTCAGATCGCGTGGAACGGCCCGATCGAAGAACTAACGAAGACTTCGAATTGTCAGCCGGCGCTGTTCGTTCATGGCCTCGCCTGCCTGTCGATCTTGCGCGAACTCGCAGGGGATTTTCCGATTGGAGGCGTCGCTGGTTTGTCGTTGGGCGAAATGACGGCGCATGCCACAGCGGGCACATTTGATTTCGCGACCGGACTTAAACTTGTGCAAAGGCGGGGCGAATTGATGGATGAAGCCTGCGCCGCGACCAATGGCGCGATGGCGGCAATGATCGGCGCGGATGAGGGCGCGGTGCGCGCGCTGGCAGCAGACGCAGATGTCGATGTTGCAAACATCAACGCGCCTGGACAAATCGTAATTTCCGGTGAACGCGCGAAGATTGAGGCCGCGATCGGCATGGCCAAAGAGCACGGGATTCGCCGCGCCACGTTGCTCAACGTCGCGGGCGCGTATCATTCGCGTTTGATGGAGAGCGCTTACCAAAAACTTGGCGCCGCCCTTCTCCATGTCACGCTGCTACCGCCGCGTTTTCCTGTGATTAGCAATGTGACCGGCACAGAAGTGAAAACGCCGATTGAAATTCGGCGCACGTTGCAAGACCAAGTCACGGGTACGGTGCGCTGGCTCGATTGCATGGAGCGACTTTCCAGTCTCGGCTGCGACTTTTTTATCGAGCTGGGGCCGGGCGGTGTGCTGGCTGGTTTATTGCGGCGCACGCGAAAAGACGCGGACGTGATGTCCGTAAGCGACTTCGAGTCGGTGCAGAAATGCGCCGAGCGCCTCACGTAGCCGCTTTGCTGCTTGCCATGTCGCAACGTTGCGAGAGCGACCCTGAAAGTGTCTATCCTCCTGTGCAAAGCGATTCCGTAAAGGCGGTATCTATCGGAGTTCCGGAGGTGGATCGTGCGCTCCGTCGCGCGATGTTAATGTGCGCCGCAGGCGCATTATCTTTTAGTATCGAGCAAGAGACTGCTCGATCCACCTCGGCGCTAGTGAACCACTGTACTAGTAGCGTGTCGCGTCGTCCGCGACGGCTACAGAGCATCGACAATTGCATTTGGCCGCCGTAGTTTGCGCGGGTGACATTGCAGGAGCGATTGGATTCGGATTTGAAAGAGGCGATGCGTGCCAAAGACGCGACGAAACTCGGCGTCCTGCGCATGCTCAAATCAGCGTTGAAATACGCTGCGATTGCAAAATCAGGCGCGGAAGCCGAGTTGAGTGACGCTGAAGCGGCTCAGGTCATTCGCAAGCAAGCCAGGCAACGCCAGGATTCAATCGAGAGTTTCGAGAGAGGGGGTCGCGCTGAATTGGCGAGGAAGGAGCAGGAGGAACTGTCGATTTTGAACGCGTATTTGCCGCAAGCGATGAGCGCTGAGGAGATTGAAAAAGCTGTGCGGGAAGCGGTCGCCGCAGTGGGCGCGACGTCGAAGGCGCAGATGGGCGTGATCATGAAAATATTGCAGGCGAAAGTCGGCGGTCGCGTCGACGGCAAAACGCTCAGTCAGGAAGTGTCACGACAGTTGTCGTGAGAAGTATAAAAGATACAGCGAACGCGGGGCCGCCCATTTGTCATTCCGAAGCGGAAGTCTTGCCCTGAGCGAAGTCGAATGGGTCGAGGAATCTCTCATCGTTAAGCAGTAATCCCGCAGCAGCGGGAGACTACGCTCGACATGACATTCAGGTCACAATTTGTCATCATTTTGTGTCCATATGTGGTTAATTCTTTGACGCGCGAATTTCGCTGCCGCCGAAGTAAGGCTGCAATTCTTCGGGCATCCGGATTGAGCCGTCGGGCTGCTGACAATTCTCGATCAACGCCGCGAACAGTCTGGGGAGCGCCAGTCCCGAGCCATTTAACGTATGGCAGAACCGGTTTTTCCCGTCGCGCTCTTTGAATCGAAGATGCATCCGGCGCGCCTGGAACTCCTCGAAATTGGAGCAGCTGGAAACTTCGAGAAATGCGTTCTGACCCGGGGACCAGACTTCGATGTCGTAAGTCCTGGCGGAGCCGAAGCCCAAATCGCCGGTGCAAAGCTCCACGACGCGGTAATGCAATCCGAGCAGTTGCAAAACACGTTCGGCATCGGCCGTGAGCGATTCCAGTTCCTCATAGGATTTTTCCGGCGTCGTGATTCTTACCAACTCCACTTTGTCGAACTGATGCACACGGATGATCCCGCGTGTTTCGCGGCCCGCTGCGCCAGCCTCACGCCGGAAACATGGCGTGTAGGCAACAAACTTTTTCGGAAGATCGGCAACGCCCAAAATTTCGTCGCGATAAAGATTTGTCACTGGGACTTCCGCAGTCGGCGCAAGGAAAAGCTGGTTTTCTTCGAGTCCGTACATGTCTTCTTCGAATTTCGGCAGCTGCGATGTGCCGATCATGCAATCGCGTCGCACAAGAAAAGGCGGACTGACCTCGGTGTAGCCATGTTCCCGCGTGTGCAGATCAATCATGAAATTGATCAACGCGCGTTCCAGCTTCGCCCCCGCGCCAGTGAAACAGATAAACCCGCTGCCGCTCAATTTCGCTGCACGCTCCAGATCGAAGAGCTTCAACTTTGCCCCGAGCGCGACGTGATCGGACGGGTCGATTAATCGCGGCTTTTCGCCCCAATTGCGCACGACCTTGTTCGCGCTTGGATCCTTACCGACCGGCACGCTCTCATGCGGGAGATTCGCAATTTGCAAAAGTAGATTATTTTGCTGCTCTTCCGCAGCCGTCGTCCGCGCACTGAGATCAACAATCTGTTGGCCAATTTGCCGAACGCGTTCTTCCAGCTCGTGTGTCGCTTTGCCACGCGACCTTTTTCCGCCGATCTCTTTGCTCAATCGTTTGCGATCGGCGTTTAGTTGTTGCAGTACGGTTTCCGCTTTTCGCCGCTCCGCATCGACGCGCAGCACTTCATCGATCTTCGCCTCGTCGCCGCCGCCGCGCGTCGCCAGTCGCTCCCGGACAAAATCCGGGTTCTCGCGGATCAAGCGAATGTCGAGCATGACGCCGATTGTAAAGGCCGCGCACGCTGGCGGCAAATTCTGATCGGGTAGCGCACGCGCGTCCCGCGTGCTGGCGATGGTGTCCCTCGCCATCGCGGACTTTTCGAGAACCGCGTGACCATCCTTATAGCACCGAACAAGCAAGGATCGTTGGGGCGAGACACCGCGACCAACACGCGGGACGCGTGCGCTACCTAACACCGCGCGTGACATTCCCGGCCTCGCGTCCATAATTTCCCCATGGAAAAGCTCGACCTCCTTGCTGTCGCGCTCGGCCTGGCTTGCCTCGCTGGCATCAACCTTTACCTCACGGTTTTCGCTACCGGACTCGCCATCCATTTCCACTGGATCACGCTGGCGCCAGCCTATCAATCGCTCGAAGTGCTGGGCCATCCAGCGATTGTTACGATCTCAGGTATTCTTTATTTCCTCGAATTTTTCGCCGACAAAATTCCGTGGATTGACTCCGCCTGGGATGCCGTTCACACCGTCATTCGCCCGATCGGCGGCGCGCTGCTGGCTATTCAGGTGCTTGGGCATCCGAGCCCCGCGTTCACTGTCATCGTCGCCCTTCTCGCTGGCGGGACGAGCCTCGTCGCTCACACCGCAAAAGCGGCTACGCGTCTGGCCAGCAACACATCGCCTGAACCATTTTCAAATATTGGACTGAGTCTCGGTGAGGACGCGGCCGTGCTCGGCGGACTCGCTCTCGTTCATTTCAATCCGTTGCTTGCCTTGCTCATCCTCGTTCTCAGCATCGCGGCTTTCTTTTACTTTGCGCCAAAGATTTTGCGCGCCATGAAAGCGAAGATTTGGCTGGCCTGGAAAAAACTGAATGGACCGGCCGATCTCAGCACGCCGGTAAAGTTGCCGCTCACATTGCCAGCGCGGCTCGCATCCGTTTTTAGCCGCGAAAATGTTCTGGCTGAAACAATCGCTTGGGCCGCGCCGTGCATCAGCGGCCGCGGTCGTGGCATTCCACCAAATCTTTTCGGCGCGCTCGTCGCCACGAACGAAGAGCCGCGCAAAATCCTGTTCGTTGCGCGAAAAAGTGGACGCCCGTTTGCGCGCACGATCGACCTGGAGGGCTCGATCGTGACGCACGAGCCGAGATTTCTGTCCGAGAACCTGGTTATTTTCCCAGCTGCTGGGAAAGGCCCGAAGTATTTGTTCATTTTTCCGCGACCAGATGCGGCATTGATTGAGCAAATGGTTAAAAATTTGCGCGAGCGGATCTGGGAACCGGTGTTGCATGAGGAGGTCGCCACGGACTCTGCGAGCCCAATCGGGTAAGGCATGCGGCTCGCGTGCTGGTTTCGGCGTCGCGCCGAAACAATCTTTCCTCGAACATTGCCTCCGCGGCAAGGATGAGCCTCGCCCAAAGTCCGCGAACCCCGAGACGGGTTCGCCATCACGCGAGACGCGTACGCTACCAGAACGCACGCATGGTGCAACGCGTGACATTTGCGGGTGCTCCTCTCATAATCTGCGCGTGAGGACTCTTGCAGATCGTTACGCGCAATTACGCTCGATCGCGCGTGTCCGCGAACGCGCTCTGTTCGCCTTGCCGCGCATTCCGCCCGAGCTGGAGCTGCAGGCGCGCTGGTTCGCCGGAGATTTCGGCAAACATTTTGTCAGCACAAGCGGTGACACAATCGAGATCGTGCAATTCGGCACCTGGAACCGCGAAGCAGGACCCGATTTTCGCGATGCCGCAATTCGGATAAACGGCAGCGATTCGATTCGCGGGTGCATTGAGCTCGATCTTGGCGATCGCAGCTGGGAAACACACGGTCACGCGACCAATACT
>JBIOVE010000108.1:0-4290 GCA_044867565.1 Candidatus Udaeobacter sp.
AACTATGCTGTCGCTCTTTCAGCCGGCGCGCCGCATTCTTTACGACCGCGAACGCTTCGGGCAAAATCTCATCCAGCTTTTTCCATTGATCTTCCAGCTCCGGAATCTTAGCCAGTTCCTCCTTCCAAGCGGCGGTTTTTGCCCGCAAATCATCGTCCGACAAGCTTTTGAACTGCTCATCGAACTCGTTGATCTGGCGCACAATCGGCATCAGACGCTTCAGTTCGCGCTGATTTTTCGATCCCAGTATCTTCTTTAAAATCCACCCAACCATTTCGGCCTCAATATCGACCAGATTCTCAATCTGTCATCCCGATGGTAGCGCGAGCCTCTGGCTTGCGCAGAAACAGCAAGCTGGAAGCTTGCGTGACTTTGGCTAATATCGGCCACATGAAGAAAATCGTTTCCACAAGCGAGGCCCCTGCGGCGATTGGCCCCTACTCGCAAGCGGTGCGCAGCGGAAATTTCCTATTTTGCAGCGGCCAGATCCCACTCGACCCAAAATCGGGTCAAATTGTTTCCGGCGACATTGCCGCGCAAACACGGCGCGTGCTCGACAATATCGCAGCTGTTCTGAAAGCCGAGGATCTGACGTTCGAGAATGTTGTGAAAACAACCATCTTCCTTACCGATCTCGGTGATTTTCAAACCGTTAACGAGATCTACGGTTCATATTTTAAGAATCAACCGCCTGCCCGTTCTACGATCCAGGTGTCAGCATTGCCGAAAGGAGCCCATGTGGAAATCGAAGTCATCGCGGCTATCGATAACGGTGGATCGAGTGAGCAAACGGCCTATGACACGTCTGGGTAGCATCGACGCCTTACCGCCTCGCAATTGTAGGGCGTCTGTGTCAGACGCCAAGTCGAATGGCGTTTCACAGAATGGAGCCGGCGGGAGCCGAGCGACATGGACGGGCGGGTCGAAAGACCGAGCGAGCGGGAGCGAGCGAGTCAAACGCCCTACAACAAAATGAGTGAAGATCTTTTATCATTGTTCCGCAAAACCGGCGCTCTGCTTGAGGGCCATTTCATTTTGCGCTCCGGCTTGCACAGCCGCCAGTATCTCCAATGCGCGCTGCTCCTTCAGCACACCGACATCGCCGCGAAAGTCTGCGGATGGCTCGCTGATAAGCTGCGCGGATTTGCTTGCGACGCGGTCATCTCCCCTGCCCTCGGCGGAATTATCGTCGGCCAGGAAGTCGGGCGTTCGTTAGGCAAACGCCACATTTTTGTCGAAAAAGAGGATGGGAAGCTTGTTTTGCGCCGCGGTTTTCAAATTTCGCAGAACGAAAGATTCGTCGTCGTAGAAGATGTCGTCACGCGCGGTGGGCGCGTGCAGGAAACAATCGACATCGTCCGCGCACACGGGGGGATCGTGTCCGCAGTCGGGGTGATTCTCGACCGAAGCGGCCAAGCCAAACCGGATTTTGGCTGCCGGGTTGTCAGCTTGTTGGAAATGAATGTCGAGACATTTCCCGCTAATAAGCTGCCGTCCGATCTGGCAAGGGTCCCGGCCGTCAAACCTGGCAGCAAATAGGCGCTGCTCTGCGAGCGCCTCTACAATTTCAGCAACTCGGCGAGTTGTTTCGGATCACTCACCGGTGCTTTGCAGGTGAAATTTTCGCAAACATAAGCAGCTGATTTCCCATCCACCTTCGACATCGCGCGTAGCGCGTCGTTCTTCTCGCCGAGATATTTCTGCCCCTCGGCGCCATCTGCAACGAGCAGGACCGTTTTGGGCAGGAAATGCCGAAGGACCTCTTCCAGCAGTGCTTCTGTTTCCGGCGCGTTCGGCTTTCCGGCGATCACGATTTGTCGCGGCTTGCTCAACGAGTAGTCAAGCGCCACCAGCATTTGGGGCATCGCACTCGGAAAATGTGAAAGCGTGGGCGCAAACGCCGCGATAGTCTTCTGCGCGCGTTCTTGCCATTCCTTTCGGTCGACGATTTGTGACAGCCGAAGCAGGTTGAGCGCAGCGATCGAGCTCGCCGCCGGTTCCGCACTGTCGTTGTCGTCCTTCATGCGAAGGACAACGCTCTTGTCTTGCCCGCTGGTGCTGAAATAACCGCCATTCTTCTCGTCGAAAAAAAGGCGGTCCTGTTTCTCCTGTAATTCGATAGCGAATTTCAGCCATTCGACATCGAAGGATACTTCGTAAAGATCCAGAAGCCCTTGCACGACGAACGCGTAATCATCGGCAAAACCTTCCACCGCGCCCCGCCCGTCCCGATAACTGCGAAATAGTACTTTCCCGAAATCGTCCCAAAGTTGTTTGCGAATGAAATTCGCGGCCCGGGTCGCGATCTCCATGTAACGCGGTTCGTCAAGCACTTGCGCAGAGCGGGCATAAGCCGAAATCATAAGGCCGTTCCATGCCGCTATGATCTTATCGTCGAGATGCGGTCGCGGTCGTTTGGCGCGAACGGCGAAGAGTTTTTCGCGGCCCCGGGCGAGCGATTTTCGAATTTCCTCTTCGCTTTTCTTAAAATGCTGCGCCGTCTCAGCGTTCGTGTGGCGCTCTATCAAGATATTTTTGCCGCGGAATTCGTCCTGCGGATCGCTTCCTTCAGGCGCATTTCCATGTGGTTGCACGCCGTAGTGAAAATCAAAAATCTCCGCGGCCTCGCCGAGCGCGGCGTCAATCTCTTGCTTTGTCCAGACATAGAATGCGCCCTCGGCATTTCGTCCATGACCGGGGTCATCCGCCTTCGCCGAGGCTACGGCGGACAAGCCGACCCCGGCTACAGCAGGGCTATCGGCATCTTTGGCCGAGAAGAATCCGCCTTCCTTGGATGTCAGGTCACGTGCGACGTAATCGAGAATGTCGCGTGCGACTGACTCATATTGTCGATCTTTTGTGATTTGAAACGCATCGAGATAGGCAGTGGCGAGTTGCGCCTGATCGTAAAGCATTTTTTCGAAATGCGGCACGTGCCAGTAACGATCGACTGAATAACGATGGAAGCCCCCGCCCACATGATCGTGCATGCCGCCGGCGGCCATTTTGCGCAGTGTGAACAGATCCATCTCAAGCGCCTGCTTCCCGGAATCGCTCTTCGGGTCTCTGGCGTAGAATTGGGAAAGAAAATTCAACGTCACCGGGCGCGGAAATTTCGGGGCATTGCCAAAGCCGCCTTCTTTCGGATCGAAACTGCGCGCGATCTGCTCATACGCAGTGTCCAGAATCGCTGAGTTGATCTCGCCTTGATCCGCTGCCGCTGATTGCGACTCACGCAGGGCCGCAACGATCTTGCCGCCTTGCTCGGCGATCCTCTCGTGATCTTGCTTCCACGCGGCAGCAATCCGCCCGAGTACCTTTTTAAAACCGGGCTGACCATATCGATCTTCCGGTGGAAAGTACGTTCCGCCAACGAAGGGCTTCAGGTCCGGCGTCAGCCAAACGCTCATTGGCCAGCCGCCACCGCCGGTTGTCGCCTGCACGAAGGTCATATAAACGCGGTCCACATCGGGACGCTCTTCACGATCGATTTTGATATTCACAAATTCGCGATTCATGATCGCGGCCACGTCTTCGCTTTCGAAGGATTCATGAGCCATGACGTGGCACCAGTGGCAGGTGGAATAACCGACCGAGAGAAAAATCAGTTTATTTTCGCGGCGCGCCTTGGCGAAAGCGTCTTCGCCCCATGGATACCAATCGACCGGATTATGCGCGTGCTGAAGCAGGTAAGGCGATTTTTCCTTGGCCAGCCGGTTCGTGTGCTTCGAAGCCGAAGCCGTTGGTTCAGCAATGGTATGAGTCGATGTCACTAACTACGTTAGCGCGAGAAATCCAAAGCGGAAGTGACTTGTCATGATGTTGTCCCCCGTCTCTAGCTGCGTCCTGCAATTCGCAGCGCAAGTTCACTTCAGCATCCTTGTCATTCCGAGCGGAGTCGAGGAATCTCTTACTGCTTCATGATATACAATGAGAAATGTCTCGACCCATTCGACTTCGCTCAGGGCAAGACTTTCGCTCGACATGATGAAAGATGAATGCGGCACATTTGACTTTTCTTTTTCTCGCCGTCGGCTTCACCGCGTTTCTTGATTTATCGGTCCCATCGAGCGCAATGGCGTCTAAGGTGGATCCACCGCTCCCTCGGGCGATGCCAATTAGGTCTCGGCTCTGCCGACGCTATTTTAGCATCGAGGTCGCCGCGGCGACGACTGCTCGATCCACCACGCATTGATACACGCGTGTAAATCAACATGGACGTAACGCACCTCACCTTACTTTTTTTAGCCGTCGGCGTGATCGCGTTTCTCTACTCATCGGTCGGTCACG
>JBIOVE010000109.1:0-8245 GCA_044867565.1 Candidatus Udaeobacter sp.
ATTCCTCGACTTCGTGCGGAATGACAAAGGAGGGCGCTCATTGTAGCCGCTCATTGTAGCCGCGGGCGTTGACCGCGGCCAGGTGCCAACGACCCCGGCTACATTACCGTGAAATAGAAAACGCCAAACAGATGCGCGTCGTCAGTCCACATTCGAACAAACTCAAGTCCCGCGCGGCGGGCGAGCGTCGTGAAACCTTCCGGCGTGTACTTATAAGAGAATTCTGTGATGATTTTCTCGCCGGATCGAAAACGGAACTCGTAGCCGGCAATATGAACAGCCTGATCGATCTCGCTGATTAGATGCATCTCGATGCGGCCCGCCCTTGGATTGTAAATTGCGCAGTGTCGCCAGCGACTCAGATCAAAATCTGCTCCGAGGTCGCGGTTGGCGCGCATCAGCAGGTTCAAATTAAACTGCGCAGTTACGCCGTCGCTGTCGTTGTAGGCGCGTTCAAGAACATGGTGATCCTTTTGCAGGTCGGCACCAATGAGCAAGCCGCCTTCTGCTTCGCAAAGACCCGTAATGCGCCGCAAGAACGCGACTGCCTCGCGCGGCTCAAAGTTACCGATGGTTGATCCGGGAAAATAAATAATATTGCGATCGGGTGTTCGGAGCGGCGACGGCAAATCAAACGAGTCAAGGTAATCCGCGCAGACTGGAAGGATTTCCAGTTGGGGGAAGAGGTCGTGAAAAAGAGTCGCCGATTTTCGCAGTTGGTCTTTGGAAATATCTACTGGGATATAAGCAATCGGCTGTTGCAATTTTTCCAGCAGGATACGCGTCTTTGTCCCTGGACCTGTGCCGAGACCGACGAGCGCAATGCGCGCACCGAAATGCGATGCAATTTCAGCGCGATTTCGTTTGAGAATATCCAGTTCCGTCCGTGTGACATAATATTCGGGCAGCTCGCAGATTTTCTGAAAGAGCGCCGCGCCATGCTCATCGTAGAAGAATTTGCACGGCAATGTGCGCGGCACCTCGGAAAGGCCCGCGATGGTTTCTGAAAGAAAATCCGATTTCGCCGGCTCAACGTCGAGCACGGCGACCCGGCGCGTCTCGCGGTTCATACGAGATCGCGCGCGAGCCGGATTCCTGTGAATTGCCAGCGTTTCTCGGGCTGGAAAAAGTTACGATAGGTACGGCGAATATGAGTGCGCGACGTTGCGCAGGAGCCGCCCCGTAAGACGTACTGGTTGCACATGAACTTCCCATTGTATTCGCCGAGCGCACCGGGTTCGGCGCGATAACCGGGATAAGGTGAATAAGCGCTGCGCGTCCATTCCCAAACATCTCCAAACATTTGCTGAAGATGTCGATCCTCCTCGGAATCTGGCGCTGGCCGTGGGTGAAACGTTTCCCTCTCGATGAAATTTCCGTTGATATCGATGTTCGCCGCTGCGCGTTCCCATTCAAATTCCGTCGGGAGACGCGCGCCCGTCCAATTCGCATATGCATCGGCCTCGAAATAACTGACGTGCGTCACTGGCTCGGATTCATCGATGAGGCGAAGACCTGAAAGTGTAAAATTCCACCAAGCACCATCGCGTTTCACCCAGTAAAGCGGGGCCTGCCATCCGCCTGAGGCGGATTCGTTCACAGTCATCCAGCCTAACGAGAGCCAAAACTCGGGGCGCGTATATCCACTGTCTTCGATGAACCGAAGGAATTCGCCGTTCGTTACTGGCCGTGAAGCGAGTGAAAATGCGGGAACCAGCGCGCGATGCCGGGGACCTTCGTTGTCGTAGGAGAAACCGGAGCCATCGTGA
Source organism: Candidatus Udaeobacter sp. (assembly GCA_044867565.1). Taxonomy (GTDB): domain Bacteria; phylum Verrucomicrobiota; class Verrucomicrobiia; order Chthoniobacterales; family UBA10450; genus Udaeobacter. Next base: position 1,770 of record JBIOVE010000109.1, read on the forward strand.
CCAATCTCGACGGTTGTTTCAGCGAAATCGACGAAGTGCGTCAGCACGGTTTTTGCCGAAGCGATGTCGATCTTGCGCTCGTGGAAAATAGGATAAAGCGGATTTTGCGCGAACACGTGTTTGATGTCGGTGATGAGTAATTCCTGATGCTGCTGCTCGTGATGAATGCCGAGAATTAAAATCGGCTCCATCTCATCGAGAAGTTTTTCGTCAGCATGGGAAAGAAGATCATCGATGTGCGAATCAATCGACGAACGATAGCGCTGCGCTTCCTTAACTGTCGGACGCGAGATCAACCCGCGCAGATCGCGCCGGTGCATATCACCGGCGGCGTTATAGTATGAATTGAAGAGATAAGCGTATTGCGGAATTTCGGAGCGATATCCCGAAATGAATTTTTTTAGGACAAAAGTTTCGAAGAACCATGTCGTATGAGCAAGGTGCCATTTGGTCGGGCTGACATCCGGCATCGACTGCACGACAAAGTCTTCGGGCTCAAGGTTCGCGCATAATGCGGTCGTGAAATCTCTGATCTGGTGAAAGCGGGCGAGCAAGCGTTCGGCGCGCGACGGACCGGCGTCCGAACGAGATCGTTTGGCTGGCGGGTTGTCGATCACAGGCGCAGCGGCTGAGCTCAAGAGATTTCACCTTCCTGTTCGAGTTCCTCTTTGCGTGCCTCGAGCATTTGATCGTGCGCAGCTTCCTCGAGACCGCCCGTAATCAGTTGTTCGCCCAGCGTCTCCTCTTCATCTAACCCAGCGCGCGGCGCTCGATGACCAGTATTATTAGCGACAACTTCCCATTCTTCGACTAGATCGGCATTCTCTTTGGTTTCCTCGGGCGGCAAAGGAACGGCGACGCCGAGCAACTCGCGGCGCGCCTGAGCCCAATCAGCATCGGTAAATTCGTCCGGATTGCGCTCATCGATCATCGCGATTTCCCGCGCACGTTTTTCAACCTCTTCGGGCGAGGGCACGCCAACGCCGTCGCCGTGCACCGAGATTTTTCCAGCCCCAGGTTGTGAGTAATCTTTCATAACCAATAATACTAAAGGCCACGGCGGCAATATCCGCACCACACTTTGGACTACAGATCGCAACGTTGCAATGCAAGCGCTGAGAAAGGGTGTCTGGTCATCTAAAAGTGAGTAACGAAGATTTCGTTCAACTTGAAAATGGGCGTGTAATTGCGTTTGAGGAATACGGGGACGCGGGCGGGGTTCCAGGGATATTTTGTCATGGCTGGCCGAGCTCACGCACCATGGCGCGACTCACAGACGAAGCGGCGCGCGATCTCGGCATCCGCATCATTTCGCCTGATCGGCCCGGCATCAGTGGATCGACGTTGCAATCCAATCGTAAATTAAGCGATTGGCCACCAGTTGCGCGCCAACTCGTCGATCGTCTCGGCATCGGCGAATTTCGCGTGCTCGGGATTTCGGGTGGTGCTCCCTACGCCTATGCAACAGCCTGGGCGATGCCAGAGCGCGTGCGCGCCATTGCGATCGTAAGCGGCGCAACGCCGATTGTCGATCTTGCCCACCGTGAAGGATTGCTCCCGCTCTACCGTTGGATGCTGGCCCTTTATCAAACGCGGCCACAACTTTTACGAAGATTATTCCGCATCGCGCGGCCGATTCTGTCAGTGCGGCCGCCTGTTCGCCTTCGTCCGCTGCTCTTGAAATTGTTGATGCTGCGACCATGCGACGAAGAGAGTCTGCACGATTCCGTCGCATTTGAGGCTGTGTTTGAAAGCCAACGGCGCGCCTGGCGAGGATCGGCTGAAGGAGTGATGGCCGACGCCCAGATTTACGCGCAAGCGTGGGGTTTTCCCATTGAAGAAGTACGAGCGCCCGTCCGACTGTGGCATGGTAGACAAGATCGGGCTTTCTCGATTCGCCTGGCTGAAGAAATCGCCAACCAATTGCCGGATTGCAAAGCGCGTTACATTGATGGCGCAGGTCATTATTCGCTGCCCATCCGGTACATGCGCGAGATTCTTAAGGATCTGATTTCTTTGTAGTGGCGGGCGTATCGCCTGCATTTCGGCAATGGTGTAGTCAACGCGACCCGAGACAGCCGACACGGCTGCCTGTACAGCCCCGAAGTTTTCCCGTGCGTTAGTCGGGAGCTGCATTGAAATTTCGCCATGGAAGATTTCACGGGAAGCGCGATTCACGATCAACCGGGGCGGCGGCAATGGAGTGTAGATCCGCCGTTTGACGCGCGTATACGCGAGTTGGTTCGCGATTGGGGCGCGGAAGAATCTCCTGAGCTGATCGGGGAAATGATCGTAACCGCACTAAGGATAGCGCGCGATCGGATGAGCGTAGCCGACCTCAAGCTGATCAATCGCTCTGTGAAAGAGATGCGGTATGCGGCGAAGGTGTTCGCGCCATTTCAGCGCTTGCGAAAAGTCGCCGTTTTTGGTTCGGCCCGCGCTTCAGCCGATTCGCTCGAGTTCAAAGTGGCGGAGGATTTCGGGCGGGAAATGGTCGCGCACAATTATATGGTGATTACCGGAGGGGGAGACGGAATCATGGGCGCGGCGCAGCGTGGCGCGGGCCGCAAGCACAGCTTCGGGCTTAACATCCGCCTGCCATCTGAGCAGCGGGCCAATGAAATTATCGAGGGCGATCCCAAGCTGATTAATCTTAATTACTTTTTTACGCGCAAACTGAACTTCGTGAAGGAGGCGCACGCATTCGCGCTGTTTCCCGGCGGTTTCGGCACGTTGGACGAAACATTCGAAGTGCTCACGCTCATGCAGACCGGGAAAGCGCGCGTGATTCCTGTGGTCCTGCTGGATCGGCCACGCGGAAGTTATTGGGAGACTTGGATGAGATTTCTGACCGATCGGCTGCTTAAACCCGGGTTCATTTCACCGGAAGATTTTTCCTTCTTCAAAATCATGCATAACGTCCGGGAAGCCGTCGGAGACATCCTTCAGTTTTACAAAATCTATCACTCGGCGCGCTGGGTGAGGGAGAAGCTTGTCATCCGGATTAATCATCGCTTGTCGAAAAAGGCGATTGTAAATCTTAACAAGAAGTTCGCGGATATCGTGCGGCGCGGCGAGATTGTTCAGGGGGCCGCGCTGCGTCAGGAGAAAAATGAGCCCGAGATTTGGAACCTGCCGCGACTGGTTCTCACTCCTTATCGCAACAGATTTGGACGCTTTCGCCAGCTGATTGACGCGATTAACTCTTCATCTCTCGCGTGACACGCTTAACTGGGCACAGCGCGTCTTTCGAGAATATAATCGTGGATTGTATTTACGGTCTTGAGGGCCGTTGCTGCGACTTCGGAGTTCGGCACACCGACGCCAAAAGTCTTCTCCATGCTCACCACCAGCTCGAGCGCGTCAATGGAATCAAGACCGAGTCCGCTGGGACCGAAAAGAGGAAGATCGTCCCCGATTTGATCGGGAGTCGTTTGCAGCATCAAATTTTTTACGAGCATCTCTTTGATGCGGGCGCGCAGATCGGGTTCAGACATAAAAGAAGTGGCGATTTTGCCGCAAAACACGCATCGCGTCAAACGTGTCGAGCGTTCTTACGCGCAACCCAAGTTTCTTTTTGCGGCTGAGGACAGACCTCCACTACACCTGGTCGGCTTTGTCGCCGGGCGTAATTGCTTGACTTGGATCCGGCCGCACCTCGCTAGTCATTGGCTGATCCGCGACTCTCGGCACGGTCGATGGTGCCGGTTTCACATCGGATTTGGCCGTTTCCACCTCAGTCTTCGCCGCCTTATGCAGCTCGTCGCTGAACTCGTCTTTCGCCTTTTGAAACTCCTTCACTGCCTGGCCCATTCCGCGCGCGAGTTCCGGCAATTTCTTCGCGCCGAACAAAACGAGAATGATCAGCAGGATGACGATCAAATCTGGCCCGGCCAGATTCATGAAGCTCGCGATGAGATTCATAGGCTGCCTTGAACATCAGGCCGTTTAGCGAAGTTGCAAGGTAATTGTAGAGCAAGTTTCCCCGAGCTACGTGTTGACTATTTCGCAAGCCGGAGGCTCGCGCCACTCGAGCACATAACCTGCTAAGAGTTGACAGGCGCGCGGCAATGTGGAAAAAGCAGCCCCAGCGATATGCGTCCGATCTGGAAAGGCAGTATCAGCTTTGGGCTGGTGTATATTCCGGTGGCGGTTTATCCTGCCACGCGCGAAGAGAAAATCAGTTTTCGCCAACTGCGTTCCAGCGATCTTAGCCCGATCAAATACAAAAAGGTTGCGGAGGCCGATTCAAAAGAGGTCCCGGCCGATCAAATCGTGAAAGGTTTCGAATATGAGCGTGGCCGTTACGTCGTGATGAAGAACGAGGATTTTGAGAAGGTCCGAATCGAATCCACACATTCGATCGACATCACCGATTTCGTAGAGTTGGAACAAGTTGATCCGAAGTTTTTTTACAAGCCCTATTTCCTGGAACCGCAGAAAGGCGGAGAGAAAGCGTATGCGGTTTTGCACAAGGCGCTTAGCGGGACGCGCAAGATAGGCATTGCCAAAGTCGTGATCAGCAATCGCGAGCATCTGGCCTCAGTGAAACCGGATGGGCTCTTCCTCATCTTGGAGCTGATGCACTTCGCTAGCGAGATTTTAAGCACTGAAATTTTGAAGAACGGGTCGGCCACAGCCGTTACCGATAAAGAATTGAAAATGGCCCAGGCCCTCATCGAAAGCATGGCCGTTACGTGGGAGCCGGAGAAATATCGAGACGAGTACCGGACGGCATTGATGGAGATCATCGAACAGAAGGCGAAGAACAAAGAGATCGCCGCCAAAGCGCCGCCCGCACCGACGCCGACAAACGTGGTCGATCTTGTGAAAGTGCTTCAAGAGAGCCTCAGCCGCACTCAATCGGTCAGGCAAAAGCGCGGCTCTGCCCGTTCCAGCGGGGGTTCGACAGCTGCGCTGGTAAAGCAGAAGAGACGCGTGGGCGCCTTGGGATAAGATCGCGTCTGGTACCGGATCTTTATTTCGAGTCCGCCTGAAATACAAGTAGCGCATCTCAAAGCCGATTGCGTACTGGACAAGGCGGACAACCTCAGGCGATTAGCCCGGCTTTTGGCCCTTGAAAAATTCGGCTAATGCGGAAAACCAGGTTGCAAATCGGAGCATTATCAATAGAATCAGCTTTCTTTATGGCCAAGACTGCCTGGATTAATCGCAATGAACGCAAGCGCGCAACGGTGAAAAAGTACGCTACGCTGCGCGCCGAGTTGAAGGCGAAAAAAGACTATGCCGGACTCACGCAGTTGCCGCGTGACGCGAGCCCGACGCGTGTCGTGAACCGTTGCGAAGTGACGGGCCGCCGTCGCGCCTTTATTCGCCGGTTCAAGGTTTCACGCCTCACGTTTCGCGAACTGGCTTCGCAAGGCTTGATCCCTGGCGTAACCAAGTCGAGCTGGTAAACTCCTGTAGCCACGTCGCTATGCGACGTAGAACCGGCCACAAGCCGGTTGCTACAACGCATCCTGCGTAATGAATTTTTCGTTTTCCTTTTTCGATGCAGCGCCGATTGCCGAATCAATCAGCGAACATTGGGACTCGCCGCTGCTGATAATCGCGAAATTAGCGGTGGTAGTCGCGCTCGCCTTGTTGAACGGTTTTTTTGTGGCTTGCGAGTTCGCCATCGTCAAGGTTCGGGGGAGCCAACTCGACGCCCTCATTGAAGAAGGCGACCGGCGCGCGCCGCTTGCACGGCATATCGTTTCCCACCTGGATGCCTATCTCTCCGCCACCCAGCTTGGCATCACAATCGCCAGTCTCGGCCTCGGCTGGCTGGGCGAACCGTTCGTGGCCAAAATCATCGAGCCGTTTTTCGTCCAGGTAGGGGTCACTTCGAGCGCTCTCATTCACACTTTGTCTTTCGGACTGGCTTTTGGCGCCATCACATTCCTTCACATTGTGCTCGGTGAGCTCGCGCCCAAATCTCTTGCCATCCAGAAGGCGCTCCCGACGAGCCTTTGGGTCAGCAAGCCGCTGCGTTTGTCACACGTCATTTTCAAACCGGCGATCTGGGTATTGAACGGCGCCGCCAACTGGATCCTGCGTCATCTGTTGCGACTTAAGCCAGTCACCGAATCGGAACTGGCCCACAGCGAAGAGGAATTGCGGCTAATATTTGCTGAGAGTGCGAAGTCTGCGGAGGTAACACCGCTTGGCCGCGAGCTCGTCATCAATGTGCTCGACCTGCGCGACCGCGTGGTGCGCGACATCATGACGCCACGCGGCGAAATCGTCTATCTCGATCTTGAGGACGACTTCGAGACGAACGTGAACAAAGCGATCGAGTCCCGGCACACGCGTTTTCCGCTTTGTCGCGAGAACCTCGACAACACCGTCGGCCTTATTCACATCAAGGAACTGCTGCCGATGATGCGCGATCCGCAGCCCGATTTGTTGAAGATCAAACGCGATTTAATTCCGCTGCCGGAAATGATGCCGCTGGAAAAATTGCTCAAACTTTT
>JBIOVE010000110.1:0-3210 GCA_044867565.1 Candidatus Udaeobacter sp.
CGACTTGCCTAACGACTTCGCCCTGAACAACGCTGTTCTTATCCGAAAGCATTTCGAGTAGGAGTTTATTCGCGCGTTCGTCCGGGACTGCGCTGAGGAGCCGTGCGAGCATGAAGCGCGCGCTTGCGTCGTCGCCAGTTGCGATTCGTTCAAACACTTCGTCGTAAGAGCGACCACCGAGGAGAAAATAGGCTGCTATAGCATGAGTGAGGTCGCTTTCTTTGTCAGTCGAGCGAACGCCGCCTTGAGATTGATTGCGAATCGACTGCAGCGTTTCTTTTAGCAGCTTAGCGTCTGATTGACTGGCAACCTGATATGCGATCGCGGCCTTCAAGAACCGCTCAAACTGTGCACGATCGCGCGCGAGCCCATAACGCGGATAGCTCGTTCGGAACAAGCTGTAATGCACCTTGTCTCCCTCTACGGGCAAATCGCCTGCAGTAGGAGTCCAAACACACCACAAGCTCCCACTCTTTCGCAGTTCCAGAAGTCTCTTTGATTCGGCGGTCATCAAATGCCCCGATTCTGCTGCCATCAGTTCGGTGGCGATCAAGCCATTCTCCCGCTTTAAAAACATGTAGTACCGCTCGTCTTTGTTTAACGATTGTTTCTCGATCGCGTCTGCCGGCCACAATTCATCGTTGAAGCCAGCGACATAGAATTGGCCTTGTACCGCTCCTTTGAAAACGGTCAGCGGCTCGACTTGGGCAACGAATTTTCCACCCTCGACCACTTGGACCAGCGCAATTACTTCCGACTCCTTCAGCATCTGTTCCCAATGGGGGTCCGCCCACATCGATGCGCGGGCACACACGGCCGCCAGCAACAGGATCAAACCAAAAACAATAAATCGAAGCATATGCCGGTTGAAACTACTCCAGTAATTCCGCCATCTGCTTGGCCAACCTGGGGCCAATCCCCGCTACTTCGTGCTTGAAATAAACGAAAGCATCATTCCATCCGCGGTCCTGTTGCCGAACAAATTCGACCCAACGCTCGATGTCGTTCCTGGTGTAATCTTCGCGGCGCAACCGGAGATACCCGTAGTTGGCCGTCGCGATTTTCGGTGTCTCCAGTTTCTCCGTGTCGGCGATGCAGAGGGCTGCTTTGGCCGCCCTCAGTAAATCGAAAATCTCATCCTCGAACCATGATTCGTGGCGAAACTCAAAGGCGGCGCGCATCCCGCCGGGCAGCCCATTAATGAAATCGCCAAGCACAAAACTGTCCTTTTTGAAATTTGGCGGCAGTTGAAACAGTACTGGCCCCAATTTTTCGCCGAGTCCTGAAACAACGTCATAAAAATATCGGAGGGTGTCCGCGCAATCGCGCAGCTTCGCAAAATGCGTAATCTTCTGTGGCGCTTTCAGGCCGAAGCGAAAATTCTCCGGCGTCAGTTGTTTCCAATTGTTGATCGTCTTGGCGGCCGGAATGCGATGGAATGTATAATTGATCTCCGTGGTTGAAAGACGTTGCGCATAAAACGGCAACATTTTTGCCACCGGCAAATCTTCGGGATAAAAATTTCCCTTCCACGCTGCGTACTGAAAACCCGATGTGCCGATCCAGAATTTCATTTCAACTGCTCAGACCTAGGTTCGCAGAGCAAAAGAGCTCTTCAAGCGCCATAAAAAAGCGCATCAAAACATCCGCCCTGCGACGCGCATGCGAATTCAATATGGCGGCAAGCTCTTCGCCTGGCCCGCAAGTGACCCGGAATAGAGAAGACTTATCGCCACAGCAACTCAAAGAAAGGGGAAATCATGAGAAAAATGCTCTTAAGCATTGCCTTGGCAGTAGTGGCCCCGTTGGCGTGGGGACAGGTTTCGGAAACCACCACAACGACCACGACTGAAGGCAGCGGGACGATCACGCAGTACACTCCAGGGAGCACCATCGTGCTCAGGGAGAGCAGCGGACCGCGGACGTATCGCTTCGGCAAGACCGTTACTTATGTGACTCGGAGCGGCAAAACGCTCGATGAAGAAACTGTAAGAACCAGAGTCAAAGTCGGCGTCCCTGTCCGCGTCCATTACGTGGGAACGGGCGACAACCTGACGGTTGACCGTGTGATCCTCGAAGAGGATTAAGATCTAGTCTCGTTTGTCTCCAACGCGCCTCTCTGTTCTGCCTGTCGGCGGAACAGCGAAGGCGCGTTTTGTTTTCCCGCTCGCCTACGGTTTATGGAGTGGCCGAATCTCTCCCGTCACCTCGGTAACCACCGGATAACCTTCGATCGCTCGCGGAATTTTTCGTTCCGACTCCAGGTTTTTGCGGGCGAACATAACTTTTAGACAGAGGGTGCGGCCATCTTTTAGAGTGCCGACATACACGCCAACCACGTCTGGTATCGCGAGCAGCTCCTTATCGTGAGCGGCGAGGACGGCGTTGATGTCCCGCTTCGGTGAGGATGGATTATTTTGGGCCATATTTTGCCGGCAAGCAGAAAGAAGAGCTAGCAAGGCCACGATCAGGCAGGCGGCAGATCGCAGCCATCTTCGACAAGATTGCATTCGGCAAAGATCGGATCGCAATACCAAAAATCCGCCCATGAAAGGTAGTGTTCCGAAATATCAGTTTTTACAGGCGCAGACCTACTTTCCCACCATCGTGGCGCCAAGGAATGCGAGCACCTGGGCAATCGGATTTGCCATCGCTTGCGTGCCGTTGCTAGCGACGAGCAGACCGAGCGCACGCGGATTCGTCCCCACGTCTTGAACCAGCAGCGATCCCGAATCACCTGGTCTAACGAACGTCATCGAAGAATTGCTGACGATAATCTGCCCAGTGAAAACTTTCTCGAACGTTGGTCCAGAGCACTCTTTCGGTATGGTCACTTTGATCGTTGCGTTTAATCCAGATATAAAGCTCCGAGTTAGTCCAGTCGTGCGTCCACTTTTCTTCACGCGCTGGCCGAGTGCGGGAGGGGAAATAGTGCGCGAAATCGTTCCGATCCCGAGGATCCATCCATCCGTTCGCACCCTTCCTGGAACAACCCTCGCGACGGCACAGTCGGTATTACTGTGCCAGATCGATCCTCTTTTCGATAGCGTGCCGACGGTTTGAGCTAAACCCCTTCGGCAGCCCACATCAAGCAGTCCCGGCTGCATGATAGGATCACCTGATTGAGAGATTCTCGAATTGCGCCCCAAAATGTAATCCGCTTCCAACACGTGCCAGGCACTCAAAATGTACTGATAACCGCCGATCCAA
>JBIOVE010000111.1:0-7056 GCA_044867565.1 Candidatus Udaeobacter sp.
AAGCAATTCGCGCCGGATGCGACTACATTATTGCAGCGGGCGGCGATGGCACATTGAATGAAGTCATCAACGGAGTCGCAACGCGACGCTGGACGCGCGGGATCTGCGTGGGAATTGTGCCACTCGGCACGGCAAATGATTTTGCGCGATCGATCGGACTCATGGAAGACATCGACGCCAACATCGACATCTTGCGGGCTAAAACAATGGAGGCGATCGATCTCGTCAGCATGACCAGTGAACGCACGCGTTACTTCGTGAATGTTTCGTCCGGCGGCTTCAGCGGGGTTGTTCATGAGAAGTTAAGCCCTGAAATCAAATCAGCATGGGGTCCACTTGCATATCTGCGCAGTGCGGCAGCGGCCCTGCCGAAATTGCATGCCTACCGCACGACCGTGGTTTTCGACGACGCGGAGAGACTGGTGAGCGATCTTTACAATGTCATCGTTGCGAACGGACGATTTGTTGCCGGCGGGCTCCCGATCGCGCCTCAGGCAAATCTCAACGATGGATTGCTCGATGTTGTGCTCGTACCGAAGCGCCCAGCAGCGGAAATGGCACTGCTCGCTGCGGAAATGCTTTTGGGAAAGCATATCTCCAGCGATGCCGTTATTTTTCGACGGGCAAAAAAGATCTCGGTCCAGTCGCGGCCAGGAATGTGGTTCAATGCGGATGGCGAACTGGTTGGAAATGAGCCGGCTGTTTTCCAAATTCGTCCTCGCGCGTTAGACTTCGTTGTCAGCAAACGATGAACACGAAAGTCATCGATATGAATAAACTGGCGGAGCGCGCAAGGGAGTTGCGTGCTGCCGGGAAAAAGCTGGTTGCCACGAACGGCTGTTTTGATTTGCTGCACGTAGGTCATGTGCGTTACTTGCAAGCTGCGCGCGCACTCGGTGATGTGCTGGCCGTCGGTTTAAATGGGGATCGCTCGATCCGCGAACTGAAAGGAACCGGACGCCCGATTAATAATGAGGGAGACCGCGCCGAAATGCTTGCCGCACTCGAAAGCGTTGATCTCGTCACGGTTTTCCCGGAAATGCGCGCGACCCAATTCATTTCCGCTGCCCAGCCGGCAATTTATGCGAAGGGAGGCGATTACACCTTCGAAAGTCTCAACGCGGAGGAGCGCGCGGTTCTGCAAAGCGTCGGCGCGGAAATTCGGATTATCCCATTTGAAAAAGGTTACTCCACATCGCGGCTGCTGGAACAACTCGGCAAGGTCAAGAAGTGAAGCTTATCGCTGGCCGGGATCACAAATCCCGGCTACAAGGCTAAATGATGCAGATCGAGAAGTGAAACGATTGCCAATAGGAATTCTTGGATCGGGAAAGGGAAGCAATTGCCGTGCGATTCTTGAGAGCATTAGACGCGGCGCCCTGGCGGCGGAGGTCCGCGTCGTGATCTCAGATGTGTTTGACGCGCCGATCCTTGACATTGCGCGGGAATTTTCGATCCCGAACGCTTACCTGCCACCAGGCAGATTCCGGACGCGATTAGAACCGCAAGCCGAGGCCGACCTCGTGCGAATGCTTCGCGATGCCGGTGTTGAACTTATTGTTCTCGCCGGTTTCATGCGCGTTCTGAAATCGCCGATGCTGAATGCATTTCCACGCCGCATTCTAAACATTCATCCATCTCTTCTGCCGAAATTTCCTGGTCTCGTAGCATGGGAGCAGGCGCTCGCGGCCGGAGAAAAAAAGACCGGTTGCACGGTCCACTATGTGGATGAAAAGGTCGATCATGGCGATGTCATCGCGCAACGCGAAGTGCCGATTTTGCCTAACGACACTCCAGAAAGCCTCCATGCCCGCCTACAAATTGCAGAGCACGAATTATATCCGGCCGCGATCGGACAGATCTGCCGACAATTATCTACCGCTTAGATTTGTTCCGCTTTTTGGTCGCGCTCGAGGAGATCCTGCATCGCCTGAACTGGCGCTTTTCCCTCGTAAAGCAAAGCGCGAACTTCGTCGGTGATCGGCGTATCGATGTCAAGCTTTCGTGCGCATTCGTAAGCGCTTTTCGTCGTTGGAACTCCTTCCGCCACCGTTTGCATCGCGGAAGTGATTTGCTCGAGCGCTTGCCCGCGACCGAGATATTCCCCAACGCGCCGATTACGGCTGTGCTTGCTAAAGCAGGTCGCAATTAGATCGCCGGCGCCGCTCAATCCATAGAATGTCCTGAAGTCTCCGCCCATCGCCGTTCCGAGCCGAATCAACTCGGCAAGCGAGCGAGTGACCAATGCCGCCTTGGTGTTATCGCCCAAGCCAAGCCCGTCACTCGCGCCGGCCGCAATCGCGAAAACATTTTTCAATGCGCCGCCCAGCTCAACACTGGTGACGTCGTTATTCGTGTAGATTCGAAAACGCGGACTGCCGAGAAAACTTTGCAGATCGGCGGCGCTTTCACGATCTCGGCAGGCTATCACCGTCGCAGTTGGCACGTTGCGCACTACTTCCGCGGCCAGATTTGGTCCCGATAACACTGCCACCTTATGGTCGGGAAAAATTTCACCGAGAATCTCACTCATGCGCATCCCAGTGCCATGCTCGATTCCTTTTGTACAGCTGAGCAAAACGGCCCGATCGTTGCTGAGCCCTCCTTGCAACCGCATTGCGATCCCGCGCAAAACGGTCGACGGCGTCACAAAGACGAGCAGATCGGCATTTGCGCAATCGCGCAATTCGTGTGTGATCTTTACCGAATCGGGTAACTTCAGTCCTGGGACATAGTCGCAATTTTCGCGTGTCTCCTGCATGCGCTCGACGCGTTCTGCGTTGTTGCCCCAAAGGGAAATTTGTCGCCCATCTCTTCCCCACAGCCAGGCCAAAGCTGTTCCCCAACTGCCCGCCCCGACGATGGCGGTTTTATCGATCTTCATTTTCGCTTGAATCGCGGTTCTGTACCGCGCAGTAGCCGAGAGATATTCGAGCGGTGACGGAAAATCACAACTGCGGCCAGGCAAAGACTGAAATAAAACAGCGTCATTCCGTTCGTCGCACGTTTTGCGTAAGTCAGCCCGAGGACGGCGAATGGCAATCCTGTTGCGGCCGCAATGGACGCGACGGAGACATAGCGAGTCACCCCAAACATAAGCACCCAGACCGCACCGCCGATTAGCGCCGCCGAGGGCATCAAGCCGAAAATTACCCCTGCTGAAGTGGCAACGCCCTTCCCTCCCTTAAATCCCAACCAAACCGGAAATACGTGTCCCACGACGCAAAAAATCGCGCCGACTATCCCATATACCTCGGTAGAGCTTGGCTTTGGCCCAACGTATCGACTTAACAGGATTGAGATCCAAACGCCAAGCGCGCCTTTTGTAAAGTCCACGAAAAAAACAGGATAACCATAACGCCATCCCAGCACGCGCGTGACATTCGTTGCCCCGATGTTGCCGCTTCCGACGGTCCGAATGTCGATGCTGGCTATGCGGCCAGCAAGGTATCCTGCCGGAATCGACCCGAGCAGGTAACCTACGAACGCGACCGCGGCGAATTTTAGCATCAGTCAACTCAGAATTTCAGCCCTTTCGGCGACAAATGCCTATACTGACAGGTCCCATCGTCGATTGGTAACCCATTTTTATTCAGCCAGATAGATATTATTGCGATATCAGCAGGAGTTATCCCGCTGATCCGAGCCGCCTGACCTAGCGAAGTCGGACGAATTTCCGCCAGCTTTTGACGCGTCTCGGAGCGCAATCCGACGATCTTTGCGTATTCTAGCCCATCCGGAATACGTTGGGAGTTTCGGCGGGCGATCTCGCGGTTTAGACCGGCTTGCCGCGTCATGTATCCTTCGTACTTCAAATCTGTCTCAACTAATTCCCAGACCTCGACGGGGGCCAAGATTCGGATTTCTGCGGGCAGATCCTGCACGCTGAAATCGGGCCGCTTTAGCAGTTGGCAGATGGGCGTGCCATGAAGTTTCGTGTCGATTGCGACCTGTCGCAATTGGTTTAGGAGTAGCAACTTCTGTTGAAATTGCATCCAGCGCTTGCCAGAAATTAGCCCTGCGTCGAACGCCAGCTTGGTTAATCGTTGATCAGCATTGTCTTGTCGCAGGAACAAGCGATCCTCGGCGCGGCTCGTGAACATTCGATACGGTTCCTCGGTGCCTTTGGTCACAAGGTCGTCGATGAGGACACCGATGTACGCTTGACTCCTGTCCAAGACGATCGGTGAGCGATCTTTTATTTTTAATGCGGCGTTGGCACCAGCTATCAAGCCTTGGGCGGCGGCCTCTTCGTACCCCGAAGTCCCGTTCACCTGGCCAGCAAAATAGAGTCCGCTGATCAACCTGGTCTCCAAGGTCGGAAAAAGCTGAGTAGGAGGAAAGAAATCATATTCCACTGCATACCCCGGGCGCATGATCTCAGCTTGCTCCAAGGCGGGAATCGAATGCACGAACTCCATCTGCACGTCGTACGGCAGGCTCGTTGAAACCCCGTTCACATAATATTCCGCTGTATGGCGACCTTCAGGTTCCAAAAAGAGCTGGTGCGACGCTTTATCCGAAAACTTCACGACTTTGTCCTCGATTGAGGGGCAATATCGCGGTCCGGTTCCTTTGATCCGGCCGGAGTAAAGTGGTGATCGATGTAAGTTGGCCCTGATTATATCGTGTGTTCGCGGGGTGGTATGCGTAATCCAGCACGGGGTTTGTTCCACGTGGAACTCACCGCACTCATTGAAATTCAAAGTAAATATCTCACTTCTGAACGCCTCGGCGTCGGGGCAAAATGCGAATCTCGGAGGAGGCTCGTCGCCCAGCTGAATTTCGCACCGCGAAAAGTCAATGGAACGGCCATTGATCCGACAGGGAGTGCCTGTCTTGAATCTTCCCACGGCAAAACCAAATTGCCGAAGGCTCTCGCTCAATCCAGAGCTGGCATCCGCCATCCGTCCACCAGGCTTGCTCTTCTCGCCTACATGCAAGAGGCCGCGCAAAAATGTCCCAGAGGTAATCACCACACTGCGCGCGGCAATCCTTAATCCGATGTCGGTGTCTACCCCAAGAACTCTGTCGTCGCTGGCAAGCACGTTCACCACCGTTGCCTGCTTTAGATCCAAATTCTGCGCGGATTCCAAAACTGCTTTCATGCGGAATTGATAGGCTTTTTTGTCACATTGAACTCGTGGTGCCCGAACGGATGGGCCTTTCGCTCTGTTGAGCATGCGAAACTGGATGCCCGTCGCATCTGTGTTTAGCCCCATTGCTCCACCCAACGCATCGATCTCGCGAACGATGTGTCCCTTCGCCGAACCTCCAACAGCTGGGTTGCATGACATTTGGCCGATTGTGTCCAAATTCTGCGTCAACATTAGCGTGCGACATCCAATGCGGGCAGCGGCCAACGCCGCTTCAATTCCAGCATGCCCGCTCCCTACCACTACCACGTCGTATTCTGTCGGCAGTTTAAACATTTCGAATTGGGTTCCGATATCGCTTTGCCTACGCGCGAGCGCGGTGATCGAGCGAGGCGTGCTTTTTTGAGGACTTGTCTACACATACAAGTAACACATAACAACTTAATCATTAGCAACTTATGATATTGTTAAGCCGTGTTTGACGTTGTTTGGTCGATCGCTCGATGGGCTATCTGGCGTCGTCGTGCGCGACGTTTGGATTGCTCGATATGCAATGCGACCCAGCACCAGTAACAGTAGTGCTGTTGTAACAAACGCACCGCCCCATGTCCAGTACTCGATCGCTCGCGGCTGACTCCTGCCGCGTACCAATCTGAGCCCCAGTTGACCCAGCGTTCCTACATAGACGTACAAAAAAAGCCCCGGAACTCGTCCAATCGAGGACCAAAGCATGTAACTGCCAAGCCGAATTTGCGTCAGACCATAAAGATAATTCAGCAGACTCGTGGGAAAAAGTGGATGTAATTGGCTCAAGAGGATGATCTTCCAACTCTCGCGCTGCATAGCCGGTTCCAATGCCCGCAGCGTTGGGTTTTGCGAAAACTTCCACCGAAACCATCGTCGGGCCAGCCAGCGGCTCGAAGCAAACGAAATTGCTGCGGCAACAACGTTACCCGCGAACACGATAAGGAATCCCCACCACAACCCAAAAAAGAAGCCGCCGCCAACGGCCATTACGCCGCCGGGAAGCAGGAGAATATTACAAGCGGCAAAGAGCAGCGGATAGCAAACGGCGCCCCACGCGCCCCAGTTTATCACACGTGCTTGCAGCGCCTCGATAAAATCGACAATCGGGAAGAAACGCGAAAACAGGGACACCAACGCGACCGCAATTATCAATCCCGCGAACTGCCAGTAAATCGCGCGGCGAATTTTGAACATCCGGAGATTCTGCGCGTGTCATAGGCTTCGCGCAAATTTCGCCAGCTCGGTGGTGGCTTCGTGATGGAGAAATGGGGTGAGCAGATAATCTCCGCGCCAGTGCCCAAGCGCGGCGGCAACGATCATCTTCGCAATCGGTATCCTACGTGGGCGCGCGCGCGCGTCGCTCAATCGGCAAGCCGTTTGCGAACCTGGTCACTCGATGAAACGGCAGCAGCCTGTGCGCTTCTCCGACGCGGAATACCGAGACTGTCAAAAATTATCCGCGTCGCGTCGGAGCGATTAAGTGTGTAAAAGTGAATACCGGCAACACTGTTATCCAGGAGATCGTGACACTGTTCCGACGCGAAGTGAACGCCGACGCGCCTGACCATTTCAGGATCGTTTTGGCATCGCTGTAAGGCGCGCAGGAGCTTGGCCGGGAAGCGCGTCCCGCCGGCGAGTTCGGCGATGCGTTTGAATCCACCCATAGATGTAACCGGCATGATGCCGGCGATAATGGGGACGTGAATGCCGGCGAGCGCGCAACGTTCGCGAAAATCATAGAAATCGCGATTATCGAAAAATAGTTGGGTCACCATATAGTCCGCGCCCGCGTCGACCTTCGCTTTGAGGTGATCCATTTCGACTAATCGATTCGGTGTCGCGGGATGTCCTTCCGGAAAACCGGCGACGCCGATCCCGAAACCGCGGCGATCCGGATGCGCGCCGGATTCGTTGAATCGGCGAATGAACTTAA
>JBIOVE010000112.1:0-4922 GCA_044867565.1 Candidatus Udaeobacter sp.
GCTGCGCAAAAGATGTAACATGCGACGAGAATACAGTTGAAAAAACAATAACGGCTCTCCAAAGATATTTAGGAATCATAAGGCATTGGTAAGATCGTCTGAGGCCGAACCGAACGAGACATCTGCGGAAATAATTCCGTTTACTCCTGCGGGATCATGAAAAAACCTTTCTAATGTCTATTATAAAATCGAGGCTGGAACTCGCGTTCAAGACGGCGCCGGCGCCTCAATCTTGACCGCACATTTGCCGACGACGTAGGCCCAGACCCGCCTTGCACCTTCTCCTTCTTTCAGCCTCACGATTGACCCGCCGTCACCTCCGCCACTAAAACGCAGAATCACGTAATCGCCCGTGCGCTCTGCGGAAGTGACGTGATCGAGATTTATGATGCGGCCGTCCGGCAAACTCACAAGATTCATGGGCAACATTCCTTATCAGGTCTCGATGACACGGACAAAGAAAAAAGGTTACTCAAACCCTAGCTACCAGTCCGTCCGCTGTCCGCTGTTTCAGACATTGCTCCCGCTCCATTTCAATTTCTGCCGAACCACGCTGAAAAACGAAGCATCGGGCAATGAGGCCAGCGGAAGCGTCTTTTTCGCTTTGCGAATGGTCACTATCGATCCTCGCTCGACGTGGATCGGCTTGCGGCCATCCAGTGTCAGAAACACAGGATAATCGGGGTCACTCGCTTCGATTTCGATGGTCGATCCTTGCGCGACGATAATCGATCGGTTGGTAAGAACGTGTGGGCAGATCGGCGTGATCACAAAAACGCCAGACTCGGGATCGAGAATCGGTCCGCCGGCCGAAAGCGAGTAGGCCGTCGAACCGGTGGGAGTCGCGACAATCAGACCGTCCGCATTGAATTCCGTGAGCGGTTCGCCGTTGACCCGGGTACAAAGCAGCACCAGGCGCGAAAGTTCGCCTCGGCTCAAAACGGCGTCGTTCAGTGCGATCATTTTGGCGGTTTGTTTCCCGCCGAGCTTCACCCACGCCTCGAGTAGCGCCCGCTGACTAAAGTTAATCCGATCCTTCGCGATGCATTCCACTGCTTCGCGATAAGTGGAAGAATTCGCGCAGGTCAGGAAACCAAGCGAGCCTACGTTGATGCCGAAAATTGGCTTGATCGTCTCGCCGAGCTGCCCGACCACATGCAGAATTGTTCCGTCACCACCGGCGACCACCAGAAGATCCGCGCTGGTCGCTAATTCTCTCATCGAATGCCCCGGTTTCTTTCCAGCAATGGCGGCCGTTTCTTTTTCGACCAGGACCGAAATCGAAAAACGACCGAACTCGTGAGCGATGGCGGTGACCAGATCGGCAACGCCTGGCTTACCTGGATGCGCGATTAACCCAATCGTTTTCGGAGGCATGCAAAAAATTCCTGGTTACCGTCCGCTCCCTTAATAGCAGATGGAACGATTCCGGTCACGACATGACCAAGGCTGATCACAAACGTGACGATCTTGTCCTGCGCCCTTTGTTGCAACACCGGATCGCGGACAACTCCGCCCCTCCCGACATCCGCGCGTTGCAATTCGAACTGCGGTTTGATCAGCGCGAAAATCACTCCGCTTGGAGTGATCAACTCGAACGCGTTCGGCAAGATTAAAGTCAGCGAAATGAATGAAACATCGATCACGCAAAGATCGACCAGCTCTGGAATCTGTTCGCGCGACAGGAACCGTGCATTCAATTTTTCCAGAACGATCACACGCGGATCGTTCCGAAGTTTCCAATCGAGCTGGCCGCGCCCAACATCGACCGCGTAAACTTTTGCGGCGCCACGCTGTAACAGGCAATCAGTGAAACCACCGGTGGAAGCGCCAATATCCAGCGCAATCTTTTCGTTCACATCGATCTTGAAACGATCAAAAGCGCTTTCCAGCTTCAACGCGCCGCGGCCAACGTATTTCCGCGTCGGCCTCACCGCGACCGCCGCATCGGGCTCAAGAAGCTGCGACGGTTTCGCGGCGGTTCTGGTCCCGATCCTGACGTCGCCAGCCATTACTGCACGTTGCGCTTTCTCGCGACTGGCAAATAAGCCCCTGGCGACCAGGAGCTGATCAAGCCGTAGCTTTTTCAACATCTTCCTTCCTGACTGTGCTTCTTCGCCGGACTTCCGTGATTGACGCGCGAAGCGCTTCCCCGGCCTGGGTCAACTGAACGGTCGTCGTGCACAATGGCGGCATTAGCACGACGACATTCCTGATCGGTCTGGTGAGAAGTCCGTGCCGCCGGGCTTCGATACAGACGTCCGTCGCAAAGCCCGGCAACCCCGCTTCGTTCGAGTCTTCCAGCTCTATGCCCGCAATAAACCCGCACTGCCGCACTTCCCCTACGCCCGGAAGCTGGCGCAACTTGGCAAGCGCATCTGTCAGATGCTGGATCTTCGGCTGCAAAGTTTCCAGGACACTCTCGTTTTCAAAAACCTCCAAGCTGGCCTTGGCCGCAGCGCACCCAAGCGCATTCCCGGTATAGCTGTGTCCGTAGGCAAGCGCTTTACCTTCGGCAATCGACCCGTCAAAAGCCGAAAATAATTTTTCTGATACTAAAGTAATAGCGAGTGGAAGATACCCTCCACTCAAGCCTTTAGCCAGAACCATCATATCCGGCATTACCCCTTCGTGCTCGATCGCAAACATCCGGCCAGTTCGCCCGAAGCCAGTCATGACCTCATCCACGATCAGCAGTGTGTCAGTGCGGTCGCACCATTCGCGGACACCCCGCAATGTGCCTGACGGCCAAAGCCGCATCCCGGCTGCTCCCTGAATAAGCGGCTCGATCACCACTGCGCCAACCTTTGCAACCTCGGCTGGCGAAAGTCGCTCCAGCGCCTTCACGTTCGGAATCTGAATGGCCGGAAAATTCCAGTGCGAAGGTCCAATCTGGAACATGGCCGCGGCACCCAGGCTGGCTGCCCCCGCCGTATCGCCATGGTAACCACTCTTGAAGGCGATGAACTGATGCTTTCGCGAATGTCGCAGTCGCCAATACTGATCGGCGATTCTTAAGGCGACCTCGATGCCGGTCGAACCATCGTCTGAGAAAAAAACTCTGCTCAACGAGTCCTTCGGGAAGAGCTCGACAATCGCACAGGCGAGTTCGATTGCAGCCGGATTGGTAAAACCGAGAAACGAGGTATGCGCGACGCGCTCAAGCTGCCGGCGGATCGCGGCATTGATGTGCGGATGATTGTGGCCGTGAATGTTCGTCCAGATCGATGAATTGCCATCGATATATTCGCGGCCGCGGCTGTCGCGCAGCAACGCGCCGTGTCCCTCGACCAAAATCAGCGGTTCATGCTCCCCGGCGCACCATTCACGCATGTCGGTAAACGGATGCCAGACAAACCGCTTGTCCGAATCGATCAACTGATCTGTGTTCCACTTAGTCATGAGTGCCTTGCTCCTCGATAAGCTTGTCAATCGAGACAACATCTTCGAACGACGCGCGGCGGCGTTGATATTTTCGCGCGATGATATCTTTCAGGTTCAACAGATCCTGGAGAGACGGACAATCGTAATATGTCCATTCAGTTTCACCCACAATTTTCGATTGGACCCGCCACATGCCGCCGAATTTCGTGGCGCGCACTTCCCGCTTTTTCCCATCTCGATCTTTCTCCGTCCATATGTGTTGACTCGGCATCGCGGTAAAACCTTACATTAGCAAACTTGAAAGACGCAGCTAGACTGGCGGCCTATTTTGCCGCGACCATTTTTCTTGGAGCTCTACTCGCTCCATTTCTTTTTTGGACTGGCCATTCGCTTGCAGCGCACGGCTTGTTTCCCTTTCTCGCAAAATACGATTTCGAAACATTCTTTCATCGCGCAATCCTGATTGCTGCCGCGGTATTACTTTGGCCGCTTCTTCGCCTCAGCAATGTGCGGAGCATGGCCGATTTGCAGCTTGCGGCGAATCCGCGCTGGGGCCGCGATCTTTTCGCAGGAGTTCTTCTCTCGGTCATTCCCCTGCTCTGCTGCGGCGGTTTGCTCATCGCATTCGATGTTTATTCATTCCGGCACAGCTTTGCCTGGGCGCGATTTGGCAGCGTGCTCGCGGCCTCGATAACTGTTCCGTTGATCGAAGAAACATTCTTTCGCGGGATCGTCCTGGGCGTTTTACTGAAGACTGGCCGGCATTACATATCGATCTTTGCGACCTCGGCGATCTTTTCCGTCATTCATTTTCTAAAGGCGCCGGAACGAACATCCACGATTGTAACGTGGACCTCGGGCCTAAATTCCATTGCCAATTCATTTGGGCAGTTTGGCGATGCGACGATGCTGGTCGCGGCGTTCACGACATTATTTGTCATCGGGTGGATTGTCGCCGATGCGCGGGTGCTTACTCGTTCTTTGTGGTTGCCGATTGGTCTTCACGCCGGCTGGATTTTTGGCAGCGGCACGTTCAATCGAATAGCACGCCAGGAGGTCCTTGCTCTTCCGTGGTTGGGAAAGAACCTCCTTGTGGGTATCGTGCCGTTAGGCGTAGCCGTCTTGACGTGGGTAATAATGCGAACCTGGTTGAAATATGATCGCACTTCCAAAGCTTGATGGATTGGGCGCGATCGCGTCGCTTCTCTATCCACCGGTCTGCACGATTTGCTCGGCAAACATTCGTGCCGGTGAGTATCTCTGCGATCAGTGCGAAGCAAAAACCGTCCGCATTGTTGCGCCGTTTTGTCAGAAATGCTCCGAGCCGTTCGAAGGCGCCATTCTTGGCCCATTTACCTGCGCCAACTGCGCCCATCGCACGATTCATTTCGATGCGGCTGTCGCCGCCTACCGAAGTCGGGCGATCGTCCGCCAGATCATTCACGACTTTAAGTACGGACGTCGAATTTATCTGCGCCACCTCGTGGCGCGCTGGCTCTGTGCGGCAATGGATGATGAACGGCTGCGTTGCCCTCGAT
>JBIOVE010000113.1:0-12172 GCA_044867565.1 Candidatus Udaeobacter sp.
AGCCATTCGGCTGGATAATCGGAGTGAAATGCGCTTGATTGGACAGACGGGCGCGCATGGCTACAGTGCCCGCGCCCTGTCGCTCTCAGGGCGACAAATTGAATGAATAAGCTCGACGCGCAGCGACAGAAAGAAATCCAACAAGCTGAGGAACTGCTTTTTGCAGGTCCGCAGGCGCTGGGTTTTGCCAAGGGTCTTTTCCAGGGTCATTTCGTTGCCGATTGGGTGATGCCTTATCCGCGCCTGGCTGCGGCGCAACAGAGGGAGTTGGACGAGGCGATGGCTGAACTTCGGCAATTTCTCGACGATCATCTCGATCCTGCGGAGATAGATCGACAGGCAGACATTCCGCGCACCGTCATCGATGGTCTGGGACGGGTCGGCGTGCTGGGCGCGACCGCGCCAGTGGAAATCGGCGGACGCGGCTTCACGCAGATGGCTAACTGCAAGCTGCTAGAGGAAATCGGGCGTCGCTGCGCGTCCACATCGGTTTTCGTAAACGCGCATCACTCCATCGGGATTCGTGCGTTGTTGCTTTTTGGAACGCCCGAGCAAAAGCAGAAATGGCTTCCGAAATTGGTGACTGGCGAACAGTTGGGTGCATTCGCGTTGACCGAGCGGGAAGCCGGATCCGACGCGGCAAACGTGCAAATGCAGGCTCGTCCGAGTGACGACGGGACGCATTTCATTTTAAACGGGGAAAAGCGTTACATCACAAATGCGGCGATTGCCCACGTGCTCACGGTGATGGCGCGCACGCCCGTGCCCGGGTCGGACAAGACCGCGATCACTGCATTTCTGGTCACGCCCGACATGCCTGGATTCGAAATCCTTGAGGCACGCATGCCGAAAATGGGAATCCGCGGCACGGCCACGGGGCGATTCGCGCTGCGCGATGTCAAAGTCCCGAAAGAAAATATTCTCGGCCCGATGGGTAAAGGTCTGAAAGTCGCCCTGACCGTGCTCGATTTTGGGCGGACCACTTTCGGCGCGTGCTGCACAGGCGCAGCCAAAACGTGTTTACGGCTGGCGATCGAACACGCGAATACGCGCAAACAATTCAACAAAACGCTGGGCGAATTCGAGCTGGTCAAAAAGAAAATCGCCCGGATCGCGGCCGACGCTTATGCGATGGAAGCGATGACGACGGTTACAGGATCGTTCATCGACCGCGGCTTGGAAGATTACATGCTTGAGACGGCTATGCTGAAGGTGTTCACGACCGAGCGGCTGTGGGAATGCATCAACGACGTCTTCCAGGTTCATGGCGGTGCCGCCTATATGACCGATCTTCCGCTGGAACGAATGATGCGCGACGCGCGGATCAATCAGATCGGCGAAGGGGCGAACGAAGTGTTGACTTCATTCATCGCGCTCGTGGGCATGCGCGGGCCGGGCATGGAGTTTAAGGAAATTTACGACACGATGCTGAAACCATCGCGCGACGGGATGAGCAAAGCGTGGACAGCGGGAATGAACCGGCTTGGCGCAGCTATTCGAGTTCCTGATGTGCTCGTTCAGAGCGAACAGCTTCGCGCGCGGGCGCGGGAACTCGCTCGCCTTATTTGGCGTTTCAATTTTGCCGTCAACCGCGCGCTGATCACTTATCGGGAACCGATCCTCGACATGCAACTTGTTCAGGAGCGAATCGCCGGCGCGGCCATGGATCTTTTTGCATCGACCTGTGTGCTCAGCCGTCTGGATGCCGAGATTCAGTTCGCGCATCGGAATGGGGACTCCGCGCCTCTCGACGACTCGGCGGCCGATCTGTTCTTGCGCCAATCGTTTCGCCGAATTCGTCGCTTCCTCCGTGGGCTCACAGATAACGACGACAAATCGTTGCTCGCCGCAGCAAATTCGGTTTTGGGTAAGCCACGCAGCTAAATTTGGCCGCACGCATTTACACTGACAAAGATGCCGATCTTCGCTGGCTGAAGGGTAAAACGTGCGCGGTGATCGGCTTCGGCGCGCAAGGCCACGCTCACGCTCTCAATCTGAGGGACAGCGGGATTAAAGTAATCGTAGGGCTGTATCCGGGGAGCAAGTCCCGCGTGCGCGCCAGACGGAGTAGTCTCGTAGTGCTCGACACAGCAGAAGCGGCGCGACACGGGGACATTATTTTTCTGGCGCTTTCAGACACGCGAATGCCTGCCATTTACGCGGAACAGATCGCTCCGAATTTGGGTCCCGGCCAAACGCTGCTCTTCGCGCATGGTTTTGCGATTCACTATCGTACCATTGTTCCGCGCAAAGATGTCGATGTCGTAATGGTTGCTCCCAAGGGCCTCGGGCCGATGGTGCGCCGGGAATTTTCGAGGAGGCGCGGCGCGCCCGCGCTGATTGCGATTCACCAGAATCCGAGCCGGCACGCGAAGCAAACCGCGCTGGCTTGGGCGAAGGGAATTGGCTGCACACGTGCCGGTGTGCTCGAAACGACTTTCCGGGAGGAGACAGAGACCGATCTTTTTGGAGAACAAGCGGTACTTTGCGGCGGCACAAGCGCGCTCATTCGCGCCGGCTTTGACACGCTTGTTCGCGCCGGATACCCGCCTGAGCTGGCCTATTTCGAATGTCTGCACGAACTCAAGTTCATCGTCGATCTTATCCACGAAGCCGGAATTGCCGGGATGCGCAGATTGATTTCCGATACTGCGAGGTGGGGCGAGCTGACCGTAGGCCCAAAAATTGTCGATCAAACGGTCCAAAAACAAATGAAGTCGGCGCTGCGGAACATCCGGTCAGGAAAATTCGCGCGCGAGTTTATTCAGGAAATGAAATCGGGCAGGCGACGTTACACCAAGTTGCTGCGCGAAGCGGAAAAGCATCCCATCGAAAAGGTCGGCGCGCGATTGCGCCGCCTGATGAGTTGGAACACAGAAACACAAACTCGCTGACGGCGTTACGCCGGGGAGAGCGGGCCATTTCCCGGCGAAATTGTTCGATCCGGCTACTTCGAATGTTTGGTTGCTCCTTTGGATTGCAATCAAACTGGATATTCCTAGCACGTCTTCGGTTGAAGCCGAAAAAGCTTCTCGATCAGCAGAGTTAAATGTCCAATGGGCGCAGGTTTATTGTTGGGGACGAGGCTGGCGATCAAAATTGGATCGTTAATCGGCCCAGAGAAAATGTTCCAGGCGCAGGCGATTGAGGCGTGCCTTTGCTTCTTCACTCCGGCTGCCTCCGGAAGCAGCAAGTTTTTCGTAAACAGCAGCCGCAGATTCCCATTTTGAATCGTCCTCCAATAGCCGTGCCGCATTAAATCCAGCTTTGTAATACCAGAAGAATTCGCGCCTCTGATCTGGGCGCGCCTCATCCTCCAGAATTTTGTAAAACGTCGCGAGGGCGCCGGCTCGGTCGCTCTTCTTTTCCAAGCAGAGGCCTTTCTTGAAAAGGGCCTGATTGCGCCAGTGAATCGGCACGTCTTTGTCGGAAGCCAACTGATCATAAATTTCGATCGCGCGCTGATAATTACCCGCGTCGCTTCCAGCCAACTCGAAAAAAATGTCTCCTTTGCCGCAAAGCGCCTCTCGTTTTTCGGATGGCCCAGCCTCACTCTTCAACACTTCATCGTATAGGACGAGAGCGTCCTGGGGCTTACCCAGTTTGCGCTCGATAACAGCTTGTTCGTTACGCGCCGCCCATCGCAGCGCGCCATTCAGCCGCACGACCTGATCAAACAGGACAATCGCCCGATCGAGCGAACGCTCACCCATACTCGACATGGCCGATTCGGCCGCGAAAAAGAGAGCGTTTTCGCCAAGCGGATTATCCGGGTTCTCTTGCGCGAGAATTTCAAACTGCGTTTGCGCGTTTGCGAAATCCTGGTGCCGATAATAAATCTCCGCTAATTTCATGCGAACTTCCGGAGCGAATGGCGAGGCGTCATGTTCTTGAAGAAAACGCTTCGCAAGCTCGACGACTTTTGTCTCATTCACACCGACCGAGTCCTCAATCCAGATCATCAGATAATCCGCGCGTTCCGTCGCCGCCGTCGTTGGCTTCGAATCGGCTGCGTGCGCCAGATCTGTTCGTGCCTCGTCGACACGCGGCGGTGAGGAATGGAAAGCCAGTTCGGCCAGGCCAACCCAGGCCTCTGACACACGAGGATTTTGGGGGAAATCGCGAATAAATTGCTGGAGCGCTTTCGCCGCCTTGTCGTCGCCTCTGGCGGCTTGCATCAAGGCTTCCTCTAATCGCAAGTTGGCGCGCGATTCTTCGTCGACGCCCTGCTTTTCAAGTTCATTGTAATTGGCAGCAAAACGTTTGTGATCGCCGAGTTGCAGCGAACCGGCGGACGCGTTAAACAGCGCAACCTTCGCCCATGGGGAAGTTGAATGTCCGATTTGTTCAAAGGCGGCGGTCGCCACCTCAAATCGCCTGGCCAGATACTGCGCTTGCACGGCGAACAGATCGAGCCGATCCACTAGGGACGGTTCCAGATGCAGGGAGCGCGCATCATCTAAAATCGCAATCGCCTCATCGAAATGTCGATCCTCCACTTCAAGCTGCGCAAACTCCAATAGCGCGGGCGCGATTGCAGGTGTTGCTACGGCGCGCCGCAGATCGCGAAACAATTGCCGGGCTCGATCTCGGCGCCCGGCGCGAATTTCCAATCGGGCAAGATACCATCGCGCGAACGTCCGTCGTGGCTGTTCCGGATTGCGCACCCATTTCTCGAGGTCATTGCGCGATGGTTTGCGCTCTGCTCGATAAAGTTCGTCTAATCTTGCGAACAGAACAGGCAGATCCGGATCCGCCGGATGATGATCGATAAACTCTTCGATGAAATCGGACCCGGCTTCCGGCGTTTTTAATTGCAGGTGCGCATCGACCACGCCGGAAAGTGCCGCGATTAGCGTGGTATGTGGCACGCGCTCGGGTTTTTCCAGAAGCTCTTCAAACGCACCGATTGCTCTCTCGGGCCGTTGCAAAATCAACTCCAGACGCCCGCGCAAAAGTCGCCGCTCTTTTCGTTCCGCAACCGATTTTGGCTGAATGTCATCCAGAACACGCCGGGCGTTGGCGGCGTCTCCATTATCGATATACAACTGGGCCGATCGGAGCTGCGCCTGGGTCGCCCACTCATTGTCGTGAATGAGAACAGTAAGTTTTGTTAGCGCTTCATCGCGCTTTCCCAACGCGCGTAGCATTTCGGCCGCTCCAAACGTGGCTGCTTCGCGGAAAGATGAGCTTTGGTCCGTTCCCAATTCTTCGTAGATCGGCAGCGCGTCAGTCCATCGATGCAGGCTGGCGAAGGCCTGGGCACGCCAAAATTTAGCCCAGGAAAGGTCGCGCACCCGGGAATCTGCCAGTAACGCCAAAGCTTCCTCCGGCTGTTTGGCAGCCACCTGAGCTTCGGCAAGTTTTTCCACCACTGCGCTCCACTCTGAATCGGGCAAAGTTTTGTTGAGCAACGCCTGCAGGCGCGCGACCGCAACTTCCGGCACGCCTTCTTCAAGCGGCGCGCTCGCCTCGGCAAGCGCTGGCGAAATGTCTGCGCGCAACGCTTGCGCGAGGAATGCAATCAGACCTATGAGGCTTATGCGTCCTACGTAACTCATTTTTTCTCCAACATCGGTCGCAGATATCTACCCGTGAAACTATCTGTAAGATCGGCAATTTGTTCCGGCGGACCGGTTCCCACGATGTCACCGCCGCGCTCACCTCCTTCGGGGCCGAGGTCAATGATCCAATCTGCGCACTTAATCATCTCGAGATTGTGTTCGATCACAATCACGGTGTTACCGGCGTTGCGCAGCTTCATCAACACTTGTAGCAATTTCTCGATGTCGGCAAAATGCAATCCGGTCGTCGGCTCATCGAGAATGTAAAGGGTGCGGCCAGTCGCTTTTTTCGCCAGCTCCGTCGCCAGTTTGACGCGTTGCGCTTCTCCTCCGGAAAGGGTCGTCCCAGCCTGACCAAGTCGCAGATAACCGAGACCCACGTCCAGCAACGAATTTAGCTTCTCTGAAATGCTCGGTACGTTGCGGAAAAAGCGCGCCGCTTCATCCACCGTCAGATCGAGAACGTCGGCAATGTTCCTTCCCTTGTAGGTAACCTCGAGCGTCTCGCGGTTGTAGCGCTTGCCGTGACACACTTCGCATTCCACGTAAACGTCCGGCAAAAAGTGCATCTCGATCTTGATTAAACCACCGCCCTCGCAATTTTCGCAGCGGCCCCCTTTGACGTTGAAGCTGAAACGCCCCGCGTCATAACCGCGCACTCGCGCCACGGGCAACTGACTGAATAATTGGCGGATGGGCGTGAATGCGCCGGTGTAGGTAACTGGATTGGAGCGCGGGGTCCGGCCTATGGCGCTTTGGTCGATGACAATGGCCTTGTCGATCTGTTCCACCCCGCGAATCGCCTCATGGGCGCCTGGTTTGTCTTTTGAATTGTAAAAGTGTCGAAAGAGCGCGCGCCGCAAAATGTCATCTACCAGAGTGGATTTACCGCTGCCGGAAACGCCGGTCACACAAGTAAGACAGCCAAGAGGGAAAGAAACATCGATTTTCTTAAGATTGTTTTCACTCGCCGCCACGACGGTAAGCCAGCCATCAAGATGTTCGGTCTTCGATGGTTGATGTCCGCCAGTCGGACGGACTCGTCCTGTGGCGAGTTTGATTGCGCGTGGAACCACGCGCTGCTTGGGAATGCCGATGCGCGCGCGCCCGGAGAGATAATCTGCCGTTAGAGAATTTTTCGCGCGAAGAATTTCCGTTATGCTGCCTTGAGCAATGATCTCGCCGCCACGCGGACCCGCGCCCGGTCCAAGATCAACAATGTGGTCAGCGGCCCGGATCGTCTCTTCATCGTGCTCGACCACGATGACGGAATTGCCGAGATCGCGCAGGCGTCGCAGCGTTCCGAGCAAACGTCCATTGTCGCGTTGATGCAAGCCGATGCTCGGCTCATCCAAAATGTAAAGAACACCCGCCAGACCGGAGCCGATCTGCGTCGCCAGCCGGATGCGTTGCGCTTCTCCGCCGGAAAGTGTCCCGCTCTCGCGATTAAGCGTGAGATAACCGAGCCCCACCTCGACGAGAAATTGCAGGCGCGATTGAATTTCGCGCACCACGTCAGTCACAATCGCTCGTTGTTGCGCGGTCAGCTCGATAGCCTCCATAAACCGGACGGCCGCTTCGATGGTTTGTTCACTGAATTGGTGAATGTTCAATTCTGTGGTGGCGCCACGAATGGTCACCGCAAGAATCTCCGGCTTAAACCTTGCGCCGCCACATACTTTGCACGGCTCGCGTGTCATGAATGCGCGAATGCGATTGCGCGTGAACTCGCTTTGAGTTTGCTCATAAAGCCGCTGCATTTGAGGCACCAGTCCTTCAAAGGGCTTCGCGACGCTTTTTTCGCTGTTGCCGCTCAAATTCATTTCAATCAGCTCGCTATCGGTGCCGAAGTAGAGCGCATTTTTGAATTCATCAGGCAAATCGCCAAAAGGCACGTCTTCATCGACCTGGAAATGTTTCACCAGCGCCCTTTGTAAATGGCGATAATAGGCCTGCATTCGCTTCGTCCCACGCCGCCACGGCGCGATCACGCCTTCTGCAAGTGTTTTCGCAGGATCGGAAATCATTAAATCTGCGTCGCAAACCAATTGCGTCCCAAGGCCATGGCACGCAGGACACGCCCCGAGGTGACTGTTGAACGAAAAATGCTTCGGAGTCAGTTCTCCTAACGTAAACCCGGTCTCTGCGTTTCCGTAATCAGTTGAATAACGGAATTCATTCAAAGTCTCTGTCGATTGAATGCTGGGCGTTGGGCGTCGAGTGCTGGACGTTTTTGCGCTTTCGCATAAGACCACAATCTTGTTCCCGCCCCATTTAAGCGCGGTCTCAACTGAATCAGTGAGGCGCACTCGAATTCCTTCTCGCACGACCAGTCGATCGACCACTGCTTCAATCGTGTGACGCTCGTTTTTCTTGAGCCGGACCGGCTCGGAGCGATCCAGTTCGATAATCTGGCCATCAATCCGTACGCGAATGAATCCCTCCCGTTTGATCTTTTCAATCACATCCCGGAATTCGCCCGGCTGATTTTGGATCAACGGCGCCAGCACAATGATTTTCGATCCGGGCTCGTAGGCGAGAACTTGATCGACAATCTGTTGTGGCGTTTGCTTCTTAAGTGGCCGCCCGGTGAGCGGATCATGCGGCTGACCAACTGCTGAAAAGAGGACACGCAAATAATCATAAACCTCCGTCGTAGTCGCGATCGTCGATCTTGGATTGGCGCCGGCGCTGCGTTGCTCAATCGCGATGGCGGGTGAGAGCCCTTCGATGAAATCAACGTCCGGCTTTTCCATCTGATCGAGAAACTGCCGGGCGTAAGCCGAGAGGCTTTCGACGTAACGCCGTTGCCCTTCTGCATAGAGCGTATCAAAGGCGAGCGAGGATTTTCCAGAGCCGCTTAAACCGGTAATGACGACCAGCTTCTCCCGTGGAATCTCCACGTGGAGATTCTTCAGGTTATGCTGGCGTGCACCGCTGATTTTGATAACTTGCGCAGGCATTCTGACGACAAACGTCGAACCTTTTAGTCAAGCACAACCGCTCTTTTTCTCCAGCTAAAATCCCCCGGCCATGAGTGACATCGTTTCCATTTTAGAGGAATTTACGAAGGCCTTGAGCGAGAAAACCGGGTTCGAGGAGCGCGCCGCTCGCAAATCGATGTAGTTTCGGCGATAAAGTTGCTGCGAATGGAAGCGGCCTCTGGCAAAACAATTCTGATCGTCGAGGACGAACGCGACGTTGTTGATCTTCTCACCCTTAGCCTGCGCAAGGCAGGTGGATTCGTTGTCTCGACCGCTGCCGACGGTGTCAGCGGTTTGCAAAAGGCGCGCAGTGAAAAGCCGGCTTTCATTATTCTCTATCTCATGCTGCCGAAAATGCCCGGATTGGAGATTTGTAAAATTCTGAAGAGCGATCCTGCGACGCGTCAGATTCCGATCATGATGTTGACTGCGAAAGCCGAAGAGATCGACCGGATCGTGGGCCTGGAGTTTGGAGCTGATGACTACGTAACGAAGCCGTTCAGTCCGCGCGAAGTCGTTTTGCGTATCCGGGCCATTATGCGCCGAGCCGATGTGAAAGAAGAGGAAGAACATCTGGCGGCCGGTCCGATCGTGATCGATCCGGCGCGACACGAAGTCTCTGTCAATGGCAGGCGGGTCAACCTCACCAGTCTCGAATTCAAACTTTTGCGCACCCTGATGCAGCGACGTGGTCGTGTCCAGGCGCGCGACCGCCTGCTCAACGATGTGTGGGGTTACGAAAGCATCATCGATACGCGTACCGTGGACACGCACGTGCGGAGGCTGCGCAAAAAGCTCGGCAAAGCCGCCGATGCAATCGAAAGCGTGCGCGGCTTCGGTTATCGGCTGCGGGAAATTTAGGCGAGATGTCGTGGCTGATTCTTGGCGTAATTTGCGTGGCGTTCGCGGCAATCGCGCTTGTCACATGGCGAATGTGGATCGCGCCCTGGCGAAAAATCGAGGAGATTGTTGGCCAAATTAGCGAAGGCAAAGCGCCGCGCACTTTTCTTATTGATGGCGCAGCGGAACCTCGGCGCGTTGGGCTGGCGTTGGAGAATCTCTTCGCTCGGCAGCAGGAGCTGGATCAGCAGATCACGCAACGCGAATCGGGGACGCAAACAATTCTTGGCGCGATGCAGGATGGTTTGCTCGTGGTTGACGCGCGTGGCCACATCCTGTTGATGAACCGGACTTTTGAGAAGCTGTTCGCGATCCGGGGCGGAGCGGTGGGCGCTCCATTACTTGAGAGCGTTCGCCATGCGACGCTGGATCGGCTGATCGGCGAAACGTTGCGGGGTGGCAAAGCGCTGCAGAGCGAATTGATGCTGACCGATTCGCAGGCCAATGCCGAGCGCCATGTAGAAGTTAGCGCGGTTCCAATGAATGATGGTCTAACAACAACGGGGGCGGTGGTTCTTTTTCACGATATCACGCAATTGAAGCGGCTTGATCAGGTCCGGAGCGACTTTGTCGCAAATGTTTCGCACGAACTGCGAACGCCTTTATCGATCTTGCGCGGTTACATCGAGACGCTCCTGGATAATCCGAAGACTTCTCGCGAAGAATTATCGCGCATCCTTGAGGTCATGGAGCGGCATTCCAAACGGCTCGGGCTTCTTGTCGATGATCTGCTGAACCTCGCTCGATTGGAAGCGTCAGACACAAATCTGGATATCAGCCAGGTTCGAGTGCGGGAACTATTCAACAATGTCATTCGCGATTGGGAAGAAAGACTTGCGGCGAAGCGCTTGGAAGTAATCGTCGATCTTCCGCCGAATGCCCCGGAGATCCGCGCCGATGAAACGCGGCTCCAGGAAGTGCTCTATAATTTGCTCGACAATGCGGTGAAATATTCGCGCGAAAACGGGGAAATTCGTCTCCAAGCCGCACAGCACGGGTCTGAAATCGTGCTCAGCGTAAGCGACAATGGAATCGGCATCGGAAAAGATGATTTGCCGCGTATCTTCGAGCGCTTCTATCGCGCCGACAAAGCCCGCAGTCGGGAGCTCGGTGGCACCGGCCTCGGGCTGGCGATCGTGAAACACATTGCCCAATTGCATGGCGGCCGTATGGAAGCCGAGAGCGAGCTTGGGCGGGGGACCACGATTCGTGTGATCTTACCGATTAAGCTGTAGCCGCGTCTCTGTGAGACGCGTGACGCGAGCGCTCCAAACACCTTCCTACCACGCTTCGCAAAGCGAAGCGGCTACAGCCATTCCTGTCACACAAAAGTAACACTAAACTTTTTGACGCTTCGCCGCGCGCTGCGGCAGGCTGCCACCACATATGAAATCTCTCAAATTTGGCCGCAAGATTTTAACGATCACGCTTTTGGCTGGAGTGAGTTCGACCGCCTCAGCGCAGATGATGATTAACGGGGCGGGTGCAACCTTTCCGTATCCGATCTACTCGAAATGGTTTGACGAGTATGCGAAAGTTGATCCCTCTGTTCGATTTAATTATCAATCGATCGGGTCGGGCGGAGGCCAAAAACAAATCCTCGCGCAGACGGTTGATTTCGGAGCATCCGATGGGCCGATGAGTGACGACAACCTAGCGAAGGCGCCTGGGAAACTTCTGCATATCCCAACGGTCGCGGGCGCGGATGTAGTTGCCTACAATCTGTCTGGGAATCCGGCGTTAAAATTCGACGCAGACACGATTGCGGGGATTTTTCTAGGGCAAATCAAAAAATGGAGTGACCCAAAGATCACTGCGCTGAACCCTGGAGTGACGTTGCCCGATCAGGAGATCGTGGTCGTCCACCGCTCCGACGGCAGCGGAACGACCTACATTTGGACCGATTATCTGAGCAAGATCAGCGCGGAATGGAAAACGAAGGTTGGCACGAATACGTCGGTGAATTGGCCAACTGGTATCGGCGGCAAGGGAAATGAAGGCGTCGCCGGGCAAATCAAGCAAACCCCTGGGGCGATCGGTTACGTGGAGTTGATCTATGCAATTCAAAACAAGATGCCGTATGCCGAGGTCAAGAATGCAGCCGGTGAATTTGTGAAACCGACGCTCGAATCGGTCACCGCCGCGTTGGCGATGGCGGATATTCCGGAAGACTTTCGTTTCTCGATGACGAACGCGCCGGGCAAAGACGCGTACCCGATCGCCGGCGCGACCTGGTTGCTGGTCTACCAGCAACAGAAGGATGCGAACAAAGGAAAGAAGCTGGTGGAATTTCTCAAATGGGCGCTGACAGATGGGGAAAAAATGGCCAAGGATCTCCAGTATGCGCCCCTGCCAGAGAGCGTCCAGCAACGTGTCCTGAAACGGATCGGCGAGATTAAGCTGTAATGTGAGCAAGCATGGAGATCGCCATACGTCCAGAAGTCGCACCGGATGATCCCCAATCGGTAGCGCGCGCGATGGCGCCACCGTCGCGCTTTGGGGACAAGGCATTCGAGTGGCTCACCCTGGCGATGGCGATGGCGGTGGTTGTGCTCATCACTCTAACCGGCTGGCAGCTCTGGCGCGGATCTTCTCTGGCCATCCAAAAATTTGGATTCCATTTCCTCGCCACATCCACCTGGGACCCGGTGGCGGAGCAATTCGGTGCGCTCCCGTTTATTTACGGAACGCTGGTCTCTTCCCTGATCGCCTTGTTCATTGCTG
>JBIOVE010000114.1:0-4941 GCA_044867565.1 Candidatus Udaeobacter sp.
GTAATCCGAAATCACCGCTGGTATGTCTGTTCAAGCCGCGAAGAGTTGCGCGACCGCTTCCCGGTTACATTCGACGTGATGCACCACGGGGGAATGGAGTCGCTCTGCGCGCTGTCGCTTGACACCGGCGAGCGTTCGGTCGGTGCCCTCTTCTTCATGGCAGCACGAAAAGGCGCTTACGAGAATTTGCGGCGCGGATTGTTCGATCAAATCGCGAGCGCCGTTGCGGTAGCGCTCGATACTTGTCTTGCGCACGAAGAAGTGCGGCGTTTGCGCGATCGGCTCGCAGCGGAGAATGTTTACCTCCAGGAGGAAATCCGGCGCGAACACAACTTCGCCGAGATGATCGGCAACAGTCGGGCATTGCTCGAAGTCTTGCAAAAGATCGACATGGTGGCGCCGATGGATTCGACTGTCTTATTGTTCGGCGAAACCGGCACGGGCAAGGAATTGGTCGCCCGTGCCATCCATGATCGCAGCACGCGCAAGGACCGGCCCTTGGTCAAAGTGAATTGTGCTGCGATTTCGGCCGGACTTGTTGAAAGCGAACTCTTTGGGCATGTCAAAGGCGCTTTTACCGGCGCGCTCACCAATCGCGATGGCCGCTTCAAACTTGCCGATGGCGGTACGATTTTCTTGGATGAGATCGGTGAACTTCCGCTCGACACGCAAGTGAAGCTGCTACGCATCTTGCAGGAGCAGGAATTTGAGCCGGTTGGCAGCACGGCGACGCTACGAGTCGATGTCCGAATTATCGCGGCCACCAATCGCGATCTGGAAGAAGCCGTCCGGGAAAAACGTTTCCGTCTCGATCTTTTCTACCGTCTCAATGTTTTTCCGATCACCGTTCCGCCGCTGCGCGCGCGGGCCGAGGACGTTCCGCTTCTGATCATGTTTTTCCTGAGTCGGTTCAACAAAAAGTTTGGCAAGAACATCAGCCAGATCACGCCCGAAGCAATGCAGCGCCTGACGGGCTATGACTGGCCGGGCAACATACGTGAGTTGCAAAATGTCATCGAGCGCGCGGTGATTTTGAGCAAGGGTCCAGTGCTCGCGCTGGAACCGGAATTCGGGATTTCACTGGAAAGATCGACAAACGGTGCGCTATCAGCAAACGCCTCGAGTGACGAAGTGGCGCGTCAACATATTGAACGTGTGCTTCGCCAAACTGGCGGTGTGATTGAAGGACCGAAGGGTGCCGCGAAAATCCTCGGCCTCCATCCCAATACGTTGCGCAGTCGCATGCACAAGCTGGGTGTGACGAAGACTGCGAACCGGCAAAACGCGTCAACAGTGCGGTAACGGCGGATGCCGGTTAAAGAGACGAAGGAGGATGCATGGTCTCGCCCACAAATTCCATTGAAGAGACAATCGTCGTTCTCGTGCAGTGGCTCAAGCTGGGTGTCGAGACTGTGGGCGCGGTTCTCGTTTTACTCGGCGTTTGTGTAGCAGTCGTCCAACTCATCGGATCGGCGCTCTCGCGACGGCCTGCGCAATTTACCCCCGTCCGTCTGATTCTCGCGCGCTATCTCGCGCTGGCAATCGAGTTCGAACTCGGCGCGGACATTCTCGGTACGGCGATTTCGCCAACGTGGGACCAGATTGGCAAGCTCGGGGCTATTGCCGTGATTCGCACAGGCCTGAACTTTTTCCTTTCCACAGAATTGAAACAGGAGACTACAGTGACCGCACACGAGGCTGCAATGACCGGCCGATCGTCGAAGCGCGACAGAATTTCCGAGTAAATTAGCGAAAGCGAGCGATCCTCAGAATCATTTAATTCACGGCTTTCCAAGGCAGCATCTGCTCACGCAACTTCTTGCGGGCGCGATGTAAAATGATCCAGAGATTGTTCTCGGAAATACCAAGTGCCGCGCAAATCTCCCGGCCACTCCAGTCTTCGGATTCATAAAGTGAGAAGACCTGCGCAAGGCGGCGCGGCAGTTTCGCCAAGGCGTTTTGAAGTGCCTCCTGCAGCTCCTTTCGCTCCAGCTCAAGACACGGATCACCAGTTTGCGAAGCGTATTCAACGATCGAGTAACCGCCAAATTCGTCCCGATTAGTTGGTTCTTGGAACATCGCGCGATCGCGGCAGGCACGTCGCACCTGGTCGCACACCTTGTGTTTTAAGATCCCTGTAATCCACGTTCGCTGACTTGATCCTCCGGAAAATCTTCCGGCTGCCCCGAGTGCGGCGAGAAACGAGTCCTGAACGGCGTCTTCAGCCTGCTCGCGATTTCGCAGACGCCCGAGCGCAGTGCAAAACAGGTAATCGCGATGTTCTTCAATGCCTTCTGCGGCGCCGGGTTTTGTGTGGACTAAGGATGGTCGGAGCGACTGGAGCTTTTGCATACGATGCTCCATTCGCAATGGCCGTGCCAAGGCCCCGAGTTCGTCAAATTGTCAGACGTAACATGTTTGCTAGTAGACTATTGAGGACAAATCGGAGTTTAAAACTGGCCATGCCATCAAGCCGCGCTTCCACGATATTTCGTGGAGCCACGAAATCCTGTAGGGCGACAGCGATGAGTTATTTTGAACCGCTTACGAGTTTTAGCGCCGCAGAGTTCATGCAGTAGCGTAACCCGGTCGGCTTCGGTCCGTCGTCGAAAACATGTCCAAGATGCGAACCGCATCTGGCGCAAATAACACCATCGCGGCTCATTCCGAAGGGCGAATCGCTTAATACAATGACTGCATTGTTTCCGATCGGTTGCCAAAAGCTGGGCCATCCTGTACCGGAATCGTATTTCGTGTCCGAGTTGAACAATGGATTGCCGCAAGCGGCGCAGACATAAGTTCCCTGCTCATGATTGCGCCAGTACGCATTCGTGAATGGCAGCTCCGTGCCTCCTTTTCGCAGCACGTAATATTGGCGCGCGGTCAGCACGTACTTCCATTCGTCATTCGTGAAATGCACTTTCTGATCCAGCGGAATGGCGGCGAGCCTGGCGCGAACTCGAGCGGACTCTGCCTCGTTGGATTTGGCTGCACTGCAGGAGGAAATCGCAACCGACGCAAGAAGAAGCGCGAAAAGTATTAAGTGAATTTTAAGCATCTGGAGAACGGCCGTTGTGAATTATAACGTCTGCGGCGACTTGTGGATTATCCCTGGCGAAATGAATGCGCTGTGCCGGGAAGTAAATTGTTTCGAATGCTTTGATCGTCGCAGCGGGAGGCAAACCTTCCTGGCTGCGCTTGATTGCCCGTTCCAGTGCAGTCTCGAATGAACAATCCACCCAAGCTGTGAGATCGAAGTGGTGCCGATATGCGCGTTTCAAGAGAAAAATCCCCTCCAGCAAAATTATATCGAGGTCACGATATTCATATCGGTGCTTGCGATAGCTGGATGCCGTCTCTTCGGTATAATCAACATCGAGTTCGATACTGCGGTTGTTCCTCAGCGGCACAATCAACTGTTCAAACATCTCGTCGAAACGCAGCGCCCGTTCATAAAAATGCTTCGCCAGATTGTCGGGGTCGAAGCGGGCATGCGGCAGATTCAGCCAGCCGTCCACGCAAATTTTGGCAACGTTGATACGTTGTGCTCGTAAACGTTCAGCAACTTTCGAAGTGATAACGCCCTTGCCGCTGGCATCTATGCCACTGATTCCTACAAGGAGAGCTTGATGATGCGGCACGGTCTTACGCCTCGCGATTATCGCAGAGGCAAGAGCCTCAAGTTCGCGTGATGGGACTTCCATTTGGAATGTCCATCGAGGACTTATCGCGCAGCCGAATCAAGCCACGCACCCGTTGCCTGGATTGGCGGGTCGATTTCACCCGAAGTCACCCACGCTGCCAGCGCCTTTGGCTTT
The DNA here is from genome assembly GCA_044867565.1 of Candidatus Udaeobacter sp. GTDB lineage: Bacteria > Verrucomicrobiota > Verrucomicrobiia > Chthoniobacterales > UBA10450 > Udaeobacter. The sequence continues at coordinate 3,819 of JBIOVE010000114.1, forward strand.
TCAGCAATACCCTGCCTTGGAAGCGAAACGGATCCATTCCAGGAATCGCCGCTGGCCACCATATCGATTTTCGCAAGCCGCAGCACAACAAAATCATGATGCAATTTGCGACCGCGGTTCTCGCCACGTTTCACATCTGACTCAAGATCGCCGCCGAGGAATGCGACCGCGAGTTTCAACGAACGCTGCTTCGCTCCGGTAAAAGTGGCTGCAATCTCAGTCTCGCCCTTTAATGTAACACGCAGCGAACCAGGTTTTTCCGATCGCGCTGCTAGCGATCCTTCGCCATTGAACCAGCCGCGCCACTCTTTCCCGTTTACTACGAACATCGGCGTGTAAACCGCACCGGTCGGCCATCTGGAAGCGTAGCGGCGTTGCCGCTGAGTAAATTCCGCTGTGGCGAAACGATCGGGCCAACCCAGCCCGTCCCAGTAATCAACGTGAAACGCAACCGGCACGATGTTCTTCCATAACTCTGGGTTGGTCTTGAGGCGGCTCATCCAGGCGTCAGCCGACGGGCAACTACTGCAACCTTCCGAGGTGAAAAGCTCGATCACCGTTGCCGCAGTTTCACTGCTCGTGAAAACGAGTTGGTCAGATGCGCGACTGGCGGTGGCAGCGAAAGACATCGAAATCGCGGCGAACAGAACGAGTCTTCGGTTCGCCGTCCTCATCGCTAGGCCATCGCCATCACTTCCGGTTCTGGGCGCCCGGCATGCATCCGCTCGAGCAGATGGTCGCCGACTCTCAAGGCGTTGGCGATGATTGTGAGCGCCGGATTGACTGCTCCACTCGAGACGAAGCAGCTCGCGTCAACGACATAGAGATTGTCCAACTCATGCGCCTTGCAATTCCGGTCTAGCGCGCTGGTCTTCGGATCGTTGCCGAAACGGATGGTGCCGTTTTGGTGCGCAACGCCGGTGAGCGGGATGCGTTGGCCGAGGAACAGATTGCGCGAGAAAAGACCCTCGTGGCATTCGTGTCCGTGTATGGAGCACTTCGTTTGTTGCTGCATCAGGGTCTCAAGCTTTTTGATAAGGCGCTTGTGTCCTTCTTCATTATTCGGCTTGTATTGCAGAACGATGTCGCCTTCGCGGTTGATCGTGACGCGATTGTTTGGATC
>JBIOVE010000115.1:0-2463 GCA_044867565.1 Candidatus Udaeobacter sp.
GCCCTCATCTGCGGTCAGATCATCGATCATTTGTTTCTCTTGAACATCGAACGCCAAACTCCGAACGTCCAACGTCGAGTTGCCTGAATGAGCAGTAAAAATCAGAACACAAAATCGAAAGACCGGACAGGTGTGATCGATATGATTGCGCAGAATTCGAATACCGGCGAAGTCGTGCTGGTGATGGACGAACCCGACGCTTGGGACGGTTCGGATGCGCGATTGCTCGGATTGCAGGAGCGATTCAACGCTTATGTCTCATTTTTGCTCGATGGCGAAATGGCGAGCGAACATCCGGAGCTTGTCGGCAAACCCGCTCGGATCGAGCTGCGTTGCGCGCATATGCCGGACGGGCGCGCGATCGAGTTGCTCGGTATGATTCACGATCAGCTCGCGTTTCAGGAAATAAAAATGGAAGTCGTCGTAAAAGATCGACAAGCGGTGGGGCGAGACTCTGTCGAGCCGACTAATTAACTCCACGGCTCCGCAGAGCGTCGCACTAACCGGCATCAATATTTCAAAAATGAAATTACCGGCGTCGGCTCAAGTTGTTTGCGGCCGTGAAGAAATTCGAGTTCGATTAAAAACTGCGCCTCGAGAAGTTGTCCGCCTGCTTTACGGATGAGATTCGCCGCCGCTGCAGAAGTTCCGCCGGTTGCCAGCAAATCATCCACCAACACAATTTGCTCACCCACTAGCATGGCATCGACGTGCATTTCCATTTCCGCTTCGCCGTACTCGAGCGAGTACGTTGCGATCTCGGTCTTATAGGGCAATTTCCCGCGCTTCCGGATGGGGACAAAGCCGAGACCGAGTTCATACGCGACGGTCGATCCAAAGAGAAATCCGCGTGCGTCAATCCCGACGATCTTGTCGATCTTTTTTCCGCGGCAGCGCTCCAAAAAGAGATCGATCGACGCGCGAAACAAAGCGTGATCGCCCAAGAGCGGCGTGATGTCTTTGAATACGATTCCCTTTTTTGGAAAATCAGGAACATCACGGACAGCCGCGCGCAGTTTGTCCGTTATTGTTGAATTCATTGATGCGACGCTAGCGGCTTGCTCCAGAACGTCAACGCCGGCTCAATCAAGTGGCCGCGTCTTTGCGTGTCACGCCGTAGCTTGCGCGAAGTAGGTGAGACGCGTGCCCCGCGGCTGTGCAAATATCTCACCGCCGCGCTCGCACCCGCCTCCGCGATGCTCTACGGCTCGGCAAGCAGGGCGAAGCGACCACAGTATTTGTCGGCGCGAGTTGGTTAAAAAATTCGGGGATAATAGGGCAAATTACGTTTCGATCGCAGGTGCCGAGGGCCTGTAAATCCAGAATGTGACGAGGCCCAGTAAAATGGCTTGCAAGATGCCGGCAAAGAACCATTTCGCGGCAATTGAGCCAGGCATTGGGACGACAACATACATGATGATGGCCCAGACTCCCGAAAACAGTCCCATCAGCAGACCGTAGCCAAGGGCGCAACTGATTTTAGTTGTGGAACCAGCGAAACCTTTTGCCCAAAGGATGACGAAGGTAATCACGAACAGGAGCTGAGCGCCGAGCATCCAGCCCGTGCGTGACATCATTTCGGCATCGGTACGCCAAAGCTGTTGTGTGGCGCGGTAATCGGGCGTCATCCAGACCCCGTGGACAAGAAAATCAGTCCCCCAAAGAACGACGAACGCGACGACAATTGCGAGGATAAGACGTTTGATGTTCATATTAACCGGCAGTTGTAGGGATTTTCGCGCGGGAGTGCAAGGAAACGGTTGGTTTGCCAAGCTCCTGCGCAGCTTTTACACTTAATTTTCAGGGTGGATCGATATCTTCTCATCGTTTCGACAATTTGTTTTCTCGCGGCAGTCGTGCGGACTGGGATCGCTTTGCGGACGGGCATTTTTCGACCGGGGCGATTTAATTTTCTCGCGATCGGCATCGGATTTATTTTTCAGACGGCATTCTTGTCGATCCGCGGTCATGAACTGGGGCGCTGCCCGTTGACGAACTTATTTGAGGTTTTCATCTTTCTCGCGTGGTCGGTGGCGTTGATCTACATGCTGGTCGGCCCGGCCTATCGTCTCTCGCTTATGGGCGCGTTCACGGCGCCGCTGGTCGTTTTGCTCCAGGGCTTTGCTCTGATTGCGCCAATCGATGTTCGGCATCCGGTGAAGTTGCCGCCGAATCCGTGGCTTGAATTTCACGCTTCGATTTCGCTCGTAGCCTACGGTGCGTTCGCGCTCGCCTGTATTGCCGGTGTGATGTATCTGGTGCAGGAGCGCCAGCTCAAAACGCATCAATTACATTCCATTTTTTATCATCTTCCGCCGCTCACTGATCTTTTTGCTGCAATCACACGCCTGCTTTGGCTGGGGTTTGCGCTCTACACGCTGGGAATTGTGAGCGGATTTTTTACAGGGCGACCCTTGCCACGGGTACAGCTGGTGGCCGCGATCGGGGTTTGGCTCCTTTACG
>JBIOVE010000116.1:0-3615 GCA_044867565.1 Candidatus Udaeobacter sp.
AAGCAATAAATAGAAGAGAAGATCGGCGGAAACAATGTATTCCAGTAACTGAGTATAAACATTTCCGTGGCTGACCCGACCGGTGCTTGGATTGGCCGTCGCCGTGCGCGGCAGTGTCAGGAACGCAGTCCAGATTCCCTGGGCGACGAGCGCTGCGGCGGGTACGTGCTGCGCATTCGTTGTTCCGACGCGGTGGAAAAACAGACGATCACGCGCCATCGCGTAATAGACGCGCGCGCCCGCCAGGATCAGACCATTGTTGCAGCCGAAGGTTGAAATCATAATCGCAGCGGCCATGCACATCGCGCCGGGATGACCGAAGAGAGCATTCATCGCCGCGACAGCGACCCGATTTTGAGGCGCGTGCTCGATTCCCGAGAACGGCAACACGGCGATATAGGCGAGATTAGCGAGAAAATACAAAACCACGACGATCCCGCAACCGGCGAGCAAGGCACGCGGAAGATTTCTTCCGGGATCGCGCACTTCGCTCCCAATGAAGGTGACGTTGGTCCAGGCCGTTTGGGCAAAAAGCGGGCCGACCATTGCTTTGCCCAAAAGAAAGACGAGCGCGAGCCCGCCAACGATGCCAAAGCCCGGCTGGGCGATTCGAGGAGTCCACCCATTTGCCCACGAATCCCACCACGCGGATGAACGTGCAGCGCTGTTTGCGCTCCAGCCCAGTGACAAGCCGATCACTATGACTCCCGCAAGCGCCGCCGTCTTCGCAAACGTGAATGTATTCTGCACGAGCTTGCCAATCTCGAGGCCGCGCGTGTTGGTCCAGGTGAGCAAGGCGATCAAAGCGATCGCGATCAGTTGCTCCGTCGATAAACTGATCGCGTAGTGATTGCCTAACGGGATTGGTCTCACCAGGTAATTCTCCGGCCCAACTACCGGAACAAAGACACCAAGAAATTTCGCGAAAGCGATCGCGACGGCGGCGATCGTTCCTGTTTGAATCACGAGAAACAACGTCCAGCCAAATAAGAACCCAATCGATGGCCCGTAGGCTTCGCGCAGGAAAACGTAAACGCCACCGGCGCGCGGCATCATGGTCGCCAGTTCCGAACAGCAAAGCGCACCGGTGATTGTCATCAGGCCGGCAACTGCCCAAGCGAGCAGTAACCAGCCGGGAGCGCCGATCAAGCGGGCCGATTCGGCCGAAGTGATGAAAATACCCGACCCGATCATCGAACCGATTACGATCATGGTCGCGTCGATCGGGCCGAGCGCGCGAAGCAGGCTCGCTTTGCCGCGATTGTCGATTTTATCGGTTCTTGTCATGTCGAGCGAAGTCTCCCACTGCGATGGGATCACTGTTTCTCTTGCTCGGCCGTCAGCGAAAATTTCGGGGCGCGAATTTCCACGCCTTCTTTTTCCAGGCGCGAACGCAAAGTGCGAGCGAAGTTCACCGCGCCCGGCGTATCGCCGTGGACACAAATCGTCTCGGCGCGCACATCGACATCGTCGCCTTCGACGGTGCGGACTTTGCCTTCGCGCAGCATTCGCAAAACGCGTTTGGCCGCTTCGGCCGGATCGTTTAGCAATGCGTCGGCACGATTGCGCGCCACGAGCGAACCGTCCGATAAATAATTCCGGTCCGCGAAAACTTCCCGCGCGATTTGCAAACCGTGCGATTCGCCGGCACGCGCGAGGTCGCTCTTATCGGGCGCAAACAGAATTAATTTTGGATCAACTGATTTCGTAGCGCGCGCAATCGCTTCCGCAATCTTCTCATCCCGCACAGCCATGTTGTAGAGCGCGCCATGCGGTTTGACATGATTCGGCCGCAGACCGGCAGCTTCGGCGATCGCCTGAAAAACGCCGAGTTGAAAAGCTACCGCATCAAAAACCTCGCCGGCGGTCACTTTCAATTCCTTGCGACCGAAATTTTCGCGATCAAAAAGACTTGGATGCGCTCCAACGGCAACTCCGCGTGCCTTGGCAGTAGAAACCGCAGCGTGCATTGTCTCGGCATCGCCCGCGTGAAAACCAGTTGCAACGTTCGCAGAGCTGATCAGTTCGAACAGCTCGTCATCATGTCCCGCGCTTTCACCAAGATCGGCGTTAAGATCGACAGCGACATTCATGAGTCGTGCAAGCTGAGTCCGATGCGAAAGCGCTCAAGTTCGCGCTCACGCTCGAGCAAAAGCCGATGCGCATCGGCGAGGGAGAGTTCGGAAAACCGCACATGATCGCCAGCGGCGAGTTGCACCGCAATGGATAGATCGACCGTGATCACGTGTGCGATTTTCGGATAACCGCCGATCGTTTGGCAATCTCCCAAAAGCAGAATCGGCTTTCCACTGGGTGGGACCTGGATCGTGCCCGGCGCGACTGCCTCGGAAATAAGATTGGAGTGATCGGTCGGGCGCAATTCAGGGCCAGCCAGGCGTACGCCCATGCGATCTGAGTCGGGCGAGACGGCAAATGGTTCGCTCGTGAAACGTTGAATCGCCGCGCTCTCTTTCGGAGTTGTAGCGCCTGCCGCGCCGTAGCTACGCGAAGGCGGGGTAAATCGGTTCCAATCGGCACCGCGGATAACGCGCATGACGGGATTAGCGCTCGCCGTTTGTGACCATGGTTCAGGCGCGCTCCACGGCGCGATTCGTTCCGTTCGCAGATTTTCCATCCAAACTTTGGTGCGCTTCGAATTCTTGCCAAGCGGAAGCGCATCGTTATCAAGCAAGGCGCGACCGTGCAGTCCGCCAAAATTTCCGCGCAAATCGGTTGAGCGACTGCCAAGAACAAGCGGCACAGCAATTCCGCCGGAAACGGCCAACCAACCACGGCAGCCCTGCCGTGGCCCAGCGATGGATAATTCGTCGCCCGCCAAAATCAGGGTCGAATGCCCAGCGGGGATCGAGTACGACGCGACGCGAACTTCATAATCGCCGCCACACCAACTGATGATGCGGTCATCGTCGAAGCGTAACCGAAGGTTTCCTTGTGTGATTTCCAGCCCCGCGGCGCTCTCCTCATTTCCAACCAGCACGTTAGCGACTCGCATCGCATGAAGATCAAGTGCGCCACCACTGGAAACGCCGAATTGGCGAAAACCCGCTCGGCCCAAATCCTGGACGGTGGTTAGGAAACCGGAGCGACCAATTTTCAGGTTCATTGCTTCAGTCGCATTGGTAGGGCGAGACTCCGTCGAGCCGACGAAATCAAATGCGGGCGCAACCACAGAGAGAATTCCACGGCTCCGCACAGCGTCGCCCTACCAGTCATGGATACATCGCCTCAAATTCTTCTCGCGTGATTACGCGGAAACGCACACGGTCGCCCGTCTGCAAAAGTGCGGGAGGGTCCTTTTGTGGATCAAACAGTCGCAATGGTGTGCGGCCGATTACATTCCAACCGCCGGGCGAGGGCATCGGATAGATTCCGGTTTGCACACCCCCGATTGCGACGGACCCAGCAGGGATTTCTTTTCGTGGCGTGGCATGGCGGGGTGTTGCCAATTTTTTCGGCAGACCGGTCAAATATGGGAAACCGGGAGTGAAACCAATGCAGTTGACTCGGTAATTAGCCGCGCTGTGAAGATCGACGACTTCGTTCGGGGAGATTTGCGCGTGATCCGCAACACGTTCGAGATCCAGGGCAAACTCC
>JBIOVE010000117.1:0-11637 GCA_044867565.1 Candidatus Udaeobacter sp.
CGTGGAAATTGCTGCTCGATCTCAAACGTCGCGGCATCGACAGCGTCTACGTCGTTCTGCATACCGGTCTCTCAAGTTATATGGATGATGAACTCGACCGTCAGCATCCCGTGTCGGAGGAAGAATATTTTGTGAGCCGAATCACCGCGGGAAAAATCAATCGGGCGCGGGAAAAAGGCGGTCGCGTTATTGCTGTAGGTACGACGGTAGTGCGCGCGTTGGAATCAGCTGCAAGTAAAACCGGAAGCGTGACTGAAGCGCACGGTTACACGCGTTTGAAGATCGATCATCAACATCGATTGCGTTCCGTGGACGGGTTGCTCACCGGCTTGCATGAGCCGGCGGCCAGCCATCTCGATTTGCTCAGCGCGTTCTTGCCCGCGGAAAAGATTAACACGGCGTACCACGAAGCCATCGCGCGCCGTTATCTGTGGCACGAATTCGGCGATTTGAACCTGATTTTGTAGGGGAAGCGGCCCCCATGGGAGGCGTCGCTAGTGCGCGCTGGCCCCGTACATCGCGCCAACTTCGCCGTGAACTTCAGGAGAATTGTACGGCTCCCGAAGGATCGAATTGGGATCCGTCTGCGCGGTGGATTTTGTATTCGCGCAACCAGCGAAAAACAGTGAGGACGCAATGAGAAGGATGAGCAACCGAGCAAACATTTCGCTACGTCGATCTTTCATCCGCGCAAGTCAAGCGCGGGAACCGAACGGCGAGCGAGCTGGCGCGAGTGAGTCAAACGCCTACAATAAGATTTTGATCTATGATCAAGACGTACGGGCTCACTCACATCGCCCTGGGGGTGAAAAACGCGAGACGATCGTTCGCATTTTACCGGAAAGTCTTCGGTATGATCAAAGTTTACGATCAGAACGGATGGATCCAGGCGCAAACACCCGGCACACGAGACATCATTGTGTTCGATGAAAGCGCGCCGCGGATCGGAAAACCAGGCGGCATCGCGCATTTCGGCTTCCGCCTGCTTGATCCCAAGGAAATCGACGCCGCTGCGAAAGCGGTGATGGAAGCAGGCGGAAAAATCCTGGATAAAGGCGAGTTTTGTCCCGGCGAACCTTATTTGTTTTTCAAAGATCCAGACGGTTACGAAGTGGAGATCGCGTTCGAATTGCCGACGCCGGTCGATGCCCAGCCGACGAAGAAATGATTTCCTTTATCGTTCCGGCCTACAACGAAGAGCTGGAGCTTTCATCGACCCTCGCGGCGCTTCGAGCCGCAGCATCCCGCGTGACTCAGCCGTACGAAATCATCGTGGTCGATGATGGCTCGGTGGATGCGACCGCCGAAATCGCCGCGCAGTCCGGTGCCCGCGTCATATCGATCAATCGACGCCAGATCGCGGCCGCCCGTAACGCCGGCGCGCGCGCCGCGCGGGGTAAATACTTGTTTTTCGTCGATGCCGATACCCGGATCAACCAGACGCATGTCGCCGAACCCATCGCCGCCCTCGAAGCCGGTTATGCAGGCGGCAGCGCACGCGTGGTGATGAATGGATTCATTCCGCTATGGGGGCGAATTTTTGTGCGCTTTTTTTGCACTGTTTATTTCGCGTTCAACCTGGGCGCAGGCGCATTCCTTTTCACAACACGGCGCAATTTCGATGCGATCGGCGGCTTCGATGAACAATATTTTGTGGGCGAAGAAGTCTATTTCAGCCTTGCCCTGCGAAAATTAGGCCGCTTCAAAGTGCTACGGGAACCGATTCTGACATCGGGCCGGAAATTGCGCATGTATTCGGGGTCGCAGATTCTTACCCGTTCGTTTTCGATCATCATCGGCGGGCCGAACGCCGCACGCTCGCGCAAGAGACTGGACCTATGGTACAACGGCAATCGCGAGACAGGATCGACGTGAGCTCTGCCCGCGTCGCCATCACCGCCACCGCGCAAGGAGCCCGATCCAGCAATCGTCGCCGCGCCAATCTCGATGCCCAAACAGTGCGCCCTTCGACGGGTAGCGTCCGACGGCCGGTTGCCGCTCTCGTTTTTAGTATTTCGCAGTGCGCCCGCAATGGCATATTCTAAAACCATGAAAAGGTTAATCTCCCTGCTCGTGAGCTGCTCGCTTTGCGGCATCACGGCCGCGTTCGCGAGCGATGAAGCGAGTTTGAATCAAGCCATTGGGTCCCTGAATAGCCGCGCCAAGACCGATGCAGACAAGAAGCTCGTCCTGAAGGCGGTCTCGCAACAAACCAGAGTGCCAGAGAAAACGCTGCAGTCGCAGATGAGCGCAACGCATCTTGGTTATGGTGAGGTGCTCACCGCAAACTCGATCGTCGAAGGCAGTGGCAAGAATTTGAATGCAGTGCTCACCATGAAGAAAGGCAAGGACTGGGCCAGTCTGTCAAAAGCGCTCAGGGTGGATCCCGACAGTATCGTGAATCGACTTCGCACTGCAGAGAAGACCGTGCGGACCGGTCAGGCGGACGCTGGAGCGGGAACTGTGAAGAACCAGCCAACCCCCGAGAGTGGCTACAGCCGTGACCAGAGCGGTAATATGGGCCGCCAAAGTTCTCAGGGGATGGGGCAGGGCCGTGGTGGCCGCCCGTAAACGACTACGGAAAATCCCCACCTGTAGCCGTCGACCTCTGGGTAGCGCGGCGCGCGTGTGTTCTCCACTTCACCGCCGGTTCGCAGCCTCCTGCGCGCCAAAGCGCTTCGGCGGCGGCGCGAGTGAAGCGTATACAAATCGAGCTTTCGTGAACACAGTTGCGAAAGTGCGTTCTTCACTTAGAATAGGCCCTTCGTTATGGCAGAGAGCACGGAAACGTTGAACCTCAAGGAGTTCCAACTGCATGAAAACGATACCGGCAGCGCAGATGTGCAGGTCGCACTTCTAACCCGCCGGATCGAGCATTTGACCCAACACCTGAAAAGCAACGCCAAAGATCACTCCTCACGTCGCGGCCTACTTAAGATGGTCGCGCAACGCCGGAGTTTGCTCGATTATTTGAACAGATCGCAGACTGATCGCTATAAAAAGCTGATCGAGAAGCTGAACCTGCGCAAATAACTGGGCCCAACTTTGAGTAAGCTGGTATCCAACTGTTTTCCCCGCTCAAAACCGAAGATAAATTAGAAACAAAACAGAAACCGCAGTCCAGGCCGCAGTTATCACCTTGGATTTTAGGTTCTAGTCCCGAACAGCGTCGCGCTTGCCGCGGCGAGCGATTCTTCTCCGGGGTTAAAACCTACAGTCAGGGTGACCGGCCTGGAACTCGCACATCCAGGTAAAGTACAATGCAACAGAAGGTCACGGCCCAAATCGGGGCCAATCAAATCTCTATTGAAACAGGCAAGATCGCCAGACTCGCCGATGGGGCAGTCATCGTCTCATGCGGTGACACCATGGTGCTGGCCAGCGCGGTCTCGGCCACAATGATCAAAGAAGGTCAGGATTATTTTCCGCTCACGGTCGATTATCGTGAAAAAGCGGCCGCAGTGGGGAAATTTCCCGGTGGTTATTTCAAACGCGAAGGACGGCCGGCGGAAAAGGAAACGCTCACTTCGCGTATGATCGATCGGCCACTTCGGCCACTCTTTCCGAAAGGATATTTTTACGATACGCAGATTATCTCGATCTTGCTCAGTGCCGATGGTGAAAATGACCCCGACATTCTGGCGCTCAATGGCGCATCCGCAGCGCTTTGCGTTTCGGACATTCCATTTGCCGGCCCGATCGGCGCCGTCCGCGTTGGCCGGGTGCAGGGCCAATTCGTCGCCAACCCGACGCATACCGAACGTGAACAGAGCGATCTCGATCTTGTTTACGTCGGCACCGAGAACGACGTGATCATGATCGAGGGTTCAGCAAACGAATTGCCCGAAGCCGAGTTCGTGAAGGCGCTCGAGTTCGCGCACGGACATGCGCGCGAGATGGTTCGCATTCAAAAAGAGCTAGCCGCGAAAGCGGACAAGCCAAAACGCGATGTGCCATTGCTCCAGGTGAGCCAGGATCTGCTGGATATCGCTTACCGCGTCGCAGGCGACCGGATCGAAAAGGCGCTTTATACCGAAGGCAAGGTCGCGCGCGCAAAAGCGATCGACGCGCTGCGCGAAGAAGTGAGAACGTCGATTTTGGAAAAACACCCCGAGGCCGATCCCTTTTCGATGTCGCAGGCATTCGACTACGTCCAGAAGAAGGCCTTTCGCATCAGCATTCTGGACAAACAAAAACGCGTCGATGGCCGTGGCTATCAGGATCTGCGCCCAATTTCATGCGAAGTGGGCATTCTGCCGCGCGCGCATGGGTCGGCGATTTTCCAGCGCGGCGAGACACAGGCGGTCACGCTCGCCACGCTCGCGCCGATCGAAGAAGCGCAGATGCTCGATGCTTACGGCGGCGGCGAGCAATCAAAGCGTTTCATTTTGCACTATAATTTTCCTCCGTTCAGCGTGGGTGAGACAGGACGGACGGGCGGACCCGGGCGGCGCGAGATCGGTCACGGTGCGCTGGCCGAGCGTTCACTCGAACCGGTTGTACCGAGCGAAGACGATTTTCGTTACGCCATCCGCATCTCAAGCGAGATCATGGAATCGAATGGATCGACCTCAATGGCGAGCGTGTGCGGCGGCATGCTGGCGCTGATGGATGCGGGTGTGCCGGTGAAGACACCGGTCGCCGGAATCTCAGTGGGCCTCGTCACCGAACAGGGCGATGATCGGCAATTGAAGCGTTACGAATTGCTTACTGACATCATTGGCTCGGAAGATCATTTCGGCGACATGGATTTCAAGCTTTGCGGCACGGATAACGGCATCACGGGTTTTCAGCTCGACCTTAAACTGCCGGGTATTAGTCACAAAATCATGGCCGAAGCGATCCAACGCGCGAAAGAAGCGCGGACCAAAATTCTAGCCATCATGCGCAGCACGCTGGATCGGCCCCGGCCAGAATTGTCGAAGTACGCGCCGCGGATCGAAACGATCAAAATCAATCCGGAGAAGATCGGCGCGCTCATCGGACCCGGCGGCAAGACCATTAAGGGCATTGTCGCAGAGACCGGCGCTGAAATTAACATCGAGGACGACGGCTCGGTGCACATCTACGCAACGAGCGGCGAGAGCATGGCGCGCGCGAAGGAAATTATCGGCGGCATGACCCGCGAAATCGAGATCGGCCAGACGTATCAGGGCCGCGTTGTCTCGACGAAGGAATTCGGCGCGTTTGTCGAAGTCTTCCCCGGTAGGGATGGGCTCGTGCACATTTCCGAATTGGCGGATTTCCGCGTGAATCGGACCGAGGACGTTGCTAAAGTTGGCGACATCATTTGGGTCAAGTGCATCGGCATCGACGACAAGGGCCGCGTGAAACTCTCACGCAAAGCCGCGTTAAAAGAGCGCGCCGAAGTCGAGACTGGTCAGCCGGCGCCGGCAGAAACGCACGCGCGCTGATTCGCCTTGCAGCGGCGCTCTGCCTGCCACGTCGTAGCTTTGCGAAGACGGGTGAGCGTCGGACTTTAATGCAACGGTCATGGACCGCTACAGAAGAATCGGCCGATGTTGACAACCTCGACTACGAGTGAAGTTAAACACATGCCGAAACGCTGATCCATGAGCACATCCACTCGAGTCTCCTATGGCGTGCTCGCCTTCACACTTATTCTCGCGGGGCTTCTGCATCTTGGTGGGCCTTTGCTGGCCGCGTTTTTCTCCTTTCTCGCATTGCGCAAACTCCGTTTGCTAACAAAACGAAAATGGCTCGCCTTGATCCTGTTCGGATTGGTGGTGGCTGGGCTCGCCTTTGCCGCCCTCTATTTTACTCGAGCAGCTGTTCGCGCGCTGCCGGAGGTGGCCGAGCATTCGATCCCATCTGCCAGCGCGTGGGCCCAAGCGCGGCAGATTGAATTGCCCTTCACCGATGTCGACACTCTCAGGGATTTCTTAATAAATTCCGTGAAGGAGCAAGCGCGCTATCTGCAAAACGTGGCCCACTTCGCCGGCAGGACGACCACCTACCTGCTCTTCACGATCATAGCGATTGTCGCTGCCTCGAGCCTGTTTTTAAAGGGTGGCTTCAACCCCTATCAGGACACGCACGCAGTAAAGAACAATCTCTACTCCATTTACAGCGATGAGGTCTCGGCGCGATTCCGCGATTTTTACCACAGCTTTTCCACCGTCATGGGCGCACAGATTATTATCTCGTCGATCAATACAATTCTGACCGCCGTTTTCGTCGTGGCGGTTCATTTGCCGTATGCGCCGCTCGCCGTCGCAATCACATTTCTTTGCGGTCTCGTGCCCATCGTCGGCAACCTGGTGAGCAATACGATCATTGTCTTCCTTGCTTTGACTGTTTCCTTGAAGCTGGCGATCGGGGCTTTGGTCTTTCTCGTTTTGATTCATAAGCTCGAATATTTTTTGAACAGTAAAATTATCGGCTTTCGGATTCGGAACCCGGTTTGGCTGACGTTGATCGCGCTGATCATCGGCGAAAGACTCATGGGCATCCCCGGCCTGATTCTTGCGCCGGTGGTATTGAATTATCTGCGCGTGGAAATGCTCAAAATAGAAGTGCCGCAGGCGCCGGAGGGTTCAATCGTTGAACCGTTGAATCGGTGAAGAATCTTGCGTTGTAATGATTTGACGATTTTAACGATTTAACGTTGGAACGTTCGTCATGAAAACGGGCTTTCTCGAGAAACTAATTGAACGACTCGGACGCATCGGGCCGGAAGAGGTGCAGAATTATTTTTTGCGCCTTGCGGAGGAGAAAGGCTTTCTTGAAACGGTTTTCAATGCCATTCAGGAAGGCATCATCGTGACCGATTCGAAGGGCCGGATCACTTACCTCAACGATGCGGCCTGCGAATTGTTTGGGCTTCGCGCGAGCGACGCCATCGGCAAACGGCTCGACGAACGCGTCCGCGGTCTCGACTGGGAATCTCTTACTCAGAGCAGCGGACCGGTCAGTCGCGATATGGAGATTTTTTATCCGGAAAACCGCTTCATCAATTTTTACATCGTGCCGTTGATGATCGAACACCGCGAGACTGGCGCGGTAGCCGAAGTCGCTGACTCCGGAGATCGAGACCGAGCCACATTTAATCGAACAAGAGCCGGCGTCACCGACCCCGGCTACAGGGAGCAGGTTGGCCATGCCATGATCCTGCGCGATATCACCGAAAGCCGGCGTTCAGCGCGGGAAACCATCGAGTCCGAACGATTGAACGCACTCACGCTGCTCGCCGCCGGTGTGGCGCATGAGATTGGCAATCCACTCAACTCGCTGCACATCCATTTGCAATTGATGGAACGCCAGGCACACAAATTGGACGGCGCAGCGCGGGCGGAACTTCAGGAATCGATCGACATCGCCCGTTCCGAAGTCACCCGACTCGATTCGATTGTCACACAATTCTTGCGCGCCATCCGGCCATCGCAGCCGCAGCTCCATCTGGAGAATGTGAACACGATTGTTGAGGAAGCGTTGCGTTTTCTTATGCCCGAAATTCGGGACCGCGAAGTTGTCGTCGAACAGGAACTGCGTTCGGACCTGCCTCTGCTCCAGATCGATCGCGATCAGATGAAGCAGGCCTTTTATAACGTGATCAAGAACAGTCTGGAAGCGATGAGGCGGCACGGCATTCTGCGCATTCGCACCGACATGGACGACACCCACGTTCTCATCAATTTTACCGATACAGGCAGCGGCATGTCCGCCGAAGATCTGGGCCGCGTCTTCGAGCCTTATTTCACAACCAAACCGTCAGGCACGGGTCTTGGGCTGTTGATTGTGCGCCGCATTGTGCGCGAGCACGGCGGCGAGCTCTCCATCGAAAGTAGCGATGGCAAAGGTCTCACCCTAACGATTCGATTGCCCTACATCGACAAGCGCGTCCGGATGCTGGAAGCGGGCCACGTCAACTCCGATGATGAATCATAGCGTATCGGTTCGGCGGCAACGCCTTCGGTGGGAGGGATGACAAAACTAAGCGCGGCATAGCTACCGCGGACGGCCCCGGCCACACGGCCAGCCGAGTGAAAAAGCCACCTGATAGATATGGCCGGTGAGCGCTTCCAGGATCTCGAGAAATCGCACGCTGGGACTAACGGGAACGTTCAAGGGAAATCAATTCTGTGTCGTGCGCTGCGCGGTACTCTCCGGCGCTCGGACACAGCGGAATCCTAGATGATTGGTGCCGGTGTCCGGTTCGCCTTTGCCGCGGCCGCCGGGTTCGTACCGTTTACAGTACTGATCGGTGCATAGGTAAGAACCGCCTTTGTGCACATGTTTCTTCGTGCCGGGTTCGCTCGGATCGAAACTGTCAGCCGGGCCTTGCGGATTCCGGGCTACGCCGCCCTCGTCGGCGAGCGTCTGGTAATAATCGGGCCGATACCAGTCGCTGCACCACTCCCAGACGTTGCCGGCAATGTCGAGGAGGCCGTAGCCGTTCGGTGGGAATGAACCGACCGGCGCGGTGCCGACAAAACCGTCCTCGCTGGTATTTTTGTCGGGGAAATGTCCTTGGAAAGTGTTCGCCATCCACTTACCGCCCGATTGGAACTCGTCGCCCCACGCGTAGACCTTGCGATCCAACCCGCCGCGCGCGGCGAATTCAAACTCCGCTTCCGTCGGCAAGCGTTTGCCCGCCCACTTGCAATAAGCCAGCGCGTCATCATAGGCGATCTCCACAACGGGGTATTTCTCTTTTCCCTTCAGATCGCTATCGGGGCCGGTTGGATGACGCCAACTAGCGCCCTTCACATAGCTCCACCACCGGAGATGACTATCCAAAGGCACAGCTTTATCCGGCGGCGTAAACACGACCGAACCAGCGACCAAATTTTCCGGTTCCGCGGTGGGATAATCCTCCTTTTTCGGCGTGCGTTCGGCGAAGGTGACGTAGCCGGTAGCTTTCACAAATTTCTCGAACTGTTCATTGGTTACTTCCGTCTTGTCCATCCAGAAGCCGTCCACGTGTACGCGATGCCACGGCCGCGCATCGGGAAACCCCGGCTCATCCGACCCCATCCAGAACTCACCACCCGGTATCCAGACCATGCCTTCGGGCGCAGGCCCGGGCGGTGATGCCTTATCAGGAATTGTTGGCGCCGAGGATGATGCGTCCCTCACCGGAGTGGGCGCGGAATCGGCGGCGTGGAGGCGAGAAATGGAAATTGTCGCCACACACGCAGTGAGGATAACACTGCGAATGTTCATGGTTCTATCTTACAGACCAGTTGACCTGAAATGACTGCAACAATGTCGCGGATGCCGCTACTCGCCGCCAAATCCTTTTTTCAACCAGCCTTCGAACTGACGAAACAGTAGGCGGAGGTAAGCGCCGGGCGATTCCTTAAACAGTTCGATAATGCGCTGGCTCAGGTCTTGTTGGGGGTCATCAATCGTGCCGGACAGACGCACATTGGTCCAGAGATAGCCGCTCCGCTGACGGCTAAAGACTTCTTCGGCATCCGGGAGCCAATCGAGATATCCGCGGGTAAGCCCAAGCCGGATGGTGCCGCGCAAACGACGGCGCTCGATCGAGAATTCTCCCTCGATTCGAAATTTGCCTCTCTCTTCGACAAAGATGTCCTTGATGTCGATTTTTGGATAACGCCACGCAAAAGTGAATGAACAATCATTTAGGTCCAAACGTTCGAATGATTTCTTGTGGGCGAGCTCCGCGAGCTTATCCAGGAGGGGAAGATCGTCGATTCGCCCATTACGGATGTGCAACGACCCTTCGCCGGATGAGCTCTCCAGCTTTGGATCCTTTCCCGCCCAGTGAAGGTCGCCGAAAGCGCTACCATTCAAACGCTCTTTCCACTCCGCTGGCAACCACGCGCGAATTGGTACCGCATTGAAATTCGCGTTGAAATCGATGCTCTTATCCTTCCCGATGCCTGCGTTTGCCTGGGCGTGAATGCTTTCGTCGCTGCCCGAACTTGATGCGAGATCGACATCGTAAACTGTCACCAGTGTCTTGGTGATGAGAAGATGCACGCGACGAAGATCAAGATCGGGAAGCAAAGCCATCTTTAGTTTGCCGCCCGTGGCGACATACTCAAAATCGGGGCCATGAGGCGTGATGAGCAGCTGCGTGCCGAAAAAGCCGGACCGCTCGCCGCGAAATCGCCAGGTCACGTTGGCCTGCTCCGATTCAATGCTCTTCACGTAAACTCTGTTCGGCAAGAAAATGGCGAACCATGGCTTTGGCGTGACTGGTTCGGGCTCTGCCTCGTAAATTTGAATTTCGACGTCGCCCGATTCAACGCGCACGTCGCGGAACCTCCATTGCCGCGCAAAAAATCCCCACGGGTTAAACCTGGCGATGATGCCATGAGCCTCGAGTGACTTCATCGCTTTCTCTCCATTGCTCGCTTCGAAAACTTCACTTCGCGCGGTCAATGCGCTGGTGCGTCGAATCGGTGAGTAGCGGCTGCGAGGAAAATGCAGACCTTTCGCGGTTTCATCCTCCATGGCTGCGCGGAAAGCCCCGCTCTCGATATAATGAGTAAGCAGCGGGCTATAAAAAATGGCCACGCCGCCCGCCGTTGCGATCAGAAAAAAAATCGCAATCGTTCCACCGTAAATGAGCAATTTCCTTCGCAAGGTGGGAACTCAATTAATGACGAATGATTACCACCGGGCTTCTTTGTCATTCTGGCTTCGGCATTCCTTCGTCATTGTCATTCGGATTTCGTCATTTTCTCCATTCCCAGTTGCGCAAAGAGAAACGCGTAAATATCCGCCAGTTGTTTGATGCGCTCGTTTAACGCGGTGCCCTGACCATGCCCGGCGCTTGAACTCGTCCGCAAGAGAATCGGATTGTCGGATTTGTTGGCTTCATCCAGGCGGGCGGTCATTTTGCGCGAGTGATAAGGCGCGACGCGCCCGTCGTTTGCGCCGGTCATCATCAAAACGGAGGGATACTTCGCTCCATCGGCAACGTGGTGGTAGGGCGAGTAGGCATAAAGCGCCTTGAATTGCTCCGGGTTCTTTACCGTGCCGAACTCCGTCACATTGAACTCGCCATTCGGCGCAAGCTCGACCCGTAGCATATCGTAAATGCCAACTGAAGAAACGACCGCTCGCATCAAATCGGGATGCTGCGTAATCATTGCGCCCATCAAAAGGCCGCCATTGCTTCCGCCTTGAATCGCAAGTTTTTCCGGGCGCGTGTAATTCTCTTTGATCAGGTATTCGGCGGCCGCCGCGAAATCATCGAATACGTTCTGCTTTTTTGTGAGATTGCCCGCGTTATGCCATTCCTCACCGAATTCTCCGCCACCGCGAATGCTTGCTACCACGTAGACGCCACCGCGATCGAACCACAACCGCCGCGTAAAATCGAAATTAGGCGCCATGCTAACCCCATAGCCACCGTAGCCGTAAAGCAGCGTCGGGTTCTGCCCGTCCCGCTTCATGCCTTTTCGGAAAATGATGTTTAGCGGGATCCTGGCGCCGTCCTTCGCCGTTGCGAACTCACGCGTCACTTCAATGTCGGCAAATGAAACCGGCGACGTGCTGCGCAAGGTTGTCTTCACGGGTTGAGTTTTTCCTTGTGCGCATTGGAACCAAGCCGCCGGCTCAGTGTAACTCACATCGCGAAACAGGAGCGATTTATCTTCCAAGGCGAGCATCTCCTGAACAGCCGATATTTTTGGA
>JBIOVE010000118.1:0-4678 GCA_044867565.1 Candidatus Udaeobacter sp.
AAGCAACTTAAATCACACGCCTGACGTCTAGTAGGCAGAAAAATGTAATCTCCAATATCCTTTGGCGAAGGCCGAGCGAACAGGGGCAAACGACCCCAACTTTGGTTTACAACGTCGTTTCATTGAATCGCCTTTACCTTTTGTTCAATTCCGAAACAGATCGCGGGAGTTTTGCTAAGATCGCAACTTGCGTATAATCCTTCTGACTTCCTGGTGGCTGCACCGGAAGTCCAAGCGAAATCAAAACAGCATGACGCCCTTCCTTAGAAAGTTGCTCGGCCAAAATTGGCTTTTGCTGATCACCATGCTCGCGCTTGCCATCTTTGGAGTCGTGGCAATTTACAGCGCGACCTACATGCGCGGAGATTCCTACGCGGCGGATTTCTGGCGCAAACAGGCAAACTGGGTCGTGGTCGGTTTCTTCGCCTTCATGATTATCAGCCTGATCGACTATCGCTGGGTTCGCTGGGGGGCGCTGCCGATGTATTTGGCCGGCATTTTCTTTTTGATTCTGACGAAGTTTATCGGGCAGAGAGTTTACGGGGCGCGGAGTTGGCTGCATCTGGGTCCGCTCAATTTTCAGCCTGCCCAGCTGGCAGTGGTCGCTGGAATCATGGTGTTGGCTTTGTTCTTAACCCAGTTTCGGGAAATGCATCCGATGCTGCGGTTGCTGCTCTGCGGAGCAATCGCCGGAGCGCCCTGCCTTCTAATCCTGATGCAGCCGGACCTTGGCGAGGTGATCATTTGGGTACCAGTGCTTCTGACGCTGCTGTTCGTCGGTGGGCTCCCGCTGCGCTACTTAATTTGCGTGATTCTTATCGGGCTCGCTTTTATTCCCCTCGCGATCCACCTCGGTATGAAACCGTACCAGCAGCAGCGGATCACCGCCTTTACTCATCCCGAGATCGACAAACAGGGAGCGTCGTGGGCGATCAATCAGTCGCTCATTGCGATTGGATCGGGCGGTTGGTCGGGAAAAGGATTCAAGGCGCCAAACACGCAGGTTGAGCTTGGGTTTTTGCCTGCGACGGCTGTGCATAACGACTACATTTTCTCTGCGATCGGCGAGCAGTGGGGATTTGTCGGCGGAATGTTTCTGATCGGCGCGTTCGTCTTGCTCCTCCTGACATGTCTCTTCGTCGCTTTTTTTGCAGGCGATCAACTGGGTCTGCTTTTGGCCGTAGGAATCACGGCGCTTATTTTCACCCATATCTTCCAGAATATGGGAATGACGATCGCGATGTTGCCAATCACCGGCGTGCCCCTGCCTTTGATCAGTTATAGCGGTTCGTTTGTGCTCATGATCATGTTCGGACTTGGGCTCGTGAACAGTGTCTGGATCCACCGAAGAGTTCCCGATTAAATCGCGGGCAACTTTTCCGTTAGATCGATAACAAGCTCCAGTTGATCGGTTGCTGCCGTTTACTTTGCGCCTTCGGTTACCTAAAGTTCGGAGACGATGGAAGCCGATTATAAGGTCAAGCTCGAGGTTTTCGAGGGACCGCTCGATCTCCTGCTTTACCTGATAAAAAAGGATGAGATCGACATCTATGACGTTTCGATTGAGCGCATCACTCGCCAGTACCTCGAATACCTTCAGGCTTTCAAGGAGCTGAATATCGAACTTGCCGGTGAATTCATCGTGATGGCGGCAAACCTCATTTACCTGAAAAGCCGAAGCCTTCTGCCGGTGGATCAACAGCCGCCCGGAGAAGACGCGGAGGAAGATGATCCGCGCTGGGATTTAATCCGGCAACTGATCGAGTACAAAAAATTCAAGGAAGCAGCCGCGGAATTGCATCTGCGCGAACTGGAACAGGAGCATATTTTCGCGCGGGAAGGAGGCTCATCTCCACCTCTCGATAGCCCGCTTCGCCTGGGGGACGTCGGTATTTTTCAACTGATCAATGCGTTCCAAGCAGTGATCAAACGGGTAGAAGCGAGACAGGACGTGCAGGAGATCTTCGGCGAACGCTTTAGCGTTTCGGAGAAGATCGATACAATTTTGCAACGCGTCGCCGCCGGCGCTCACATTCGTTTCTCCGATTTGTTCGGGTCCGTCGTTTCGCGCGTGGAGGTGGTTGTGACTTTTCTTGCGCTGTTGGAACTGATCCGCCTCAAACAAGTCCGCGCTGTTCAGAAAAACATCTTTGAAGAAATTGAAATCGCGGCCGCGACGGCGTGAACATCGAGAGTCATGCCGCGAATCCTGATCGCCGGATGTGGTTACGTCGGACAGGTGACCGCGGATTTATTCCATACCGCTGGGTGGGCGGTGGAAGGTTGGACGTATTCCACGGAATCCGCAGCCAAGCTTTCCGCCAAGCCGTATCCGGTTTACGCGGTCGATATCGCGGATAAAGCTCAGGTTGGCGCATCCGTTGGAACGTTCGACGCAATAATCCACTGCGCCAGCTCAGGCGGCGGCGGGACCGAAGTCTATCGCCAAATCTACTTGAACGGCGCGCGCAATCTTCTCGATCGATTTGTTGGAACGAAGACACTCTTTGCGAGCAGCACGAGCGTCTATGCGCAATGTGACGGTTCGTGGGTTACCGAAGAGAGCGAGACGAAACCGGCGCGCGAGACGGGTCGAATACTGCTTGAAACGGAAAACCTGGTGCTCGCCAATGGGGGCATTGTCGCGCGGCTTGCCGGCATTTATGGACCGGGACGCTCGGCGTTGCTCAGCAAATTTCTGGATGGGACAGCGATTATTGATCCAGAAAATGATCGGTTTCTCAATCAGCTGCATCGGGACGATATCGCGGCTGCGCTTTTTCTGTTGCTTGATCGACCATCACGGGCGCGTGAAATTTACAATGTGGTTGACGATCAACCCATTTTGCACAGCGAATGTTACCGTTGGCTGGCGGAAAGATTAAATCGGCCGATTCCGCCGATTGGAAGATCGACATCGACCTCCAAACGCGGTGCCAGCAACAAGCGTGTGAGCAATGCGAAACTGCGTCGTCTCGGCTGGATGCTGCGATACCCGTCGTTCGCAGAAGCGATGGAGAACAGTATTTTGCCGAGCTTCGCTTGGTAGGGGCGATTGAGGTCAATCGCCCCTACGTTTTGCCGTCTATTAAGAAGCTTGCACTGTTTCTGCACCGGCGCGATTGGCAGCGCGATGACCCTCAGCCCGCTCGCCGAAAAGTTGTCGGATTACTTCTTCGACGGGCACTTCCTGGACGTTGATGTCGCTGACATCACACGCTTCGAGCAATTGCCGGCAGGTTTCGGTGACGTTGGCCCGCGGGACCTTGAGTTGCACCGAAACAGGCGTTTGCTCAGTCACTTCGCCGAACGCCGAAAGGTCGCGCGTCGCCTCTTTTTCGAAAGTGAGACTAAGAATTTTGTGTCCGGAAAATCGGTCGATGATCTGCGCGAGCGGACCGTCGAAGAAGATTGTGCCATGATCGATCACGAGGACGCGATGGCAAAGTTCTTGGATGTCCTGCATGTAATGGCTTGTTAGCAGCGTAACGATCCGATGTTCCTCGTTGTAAATACGCAAAAACTCGCGAACACGTTTTTGGCTGACGACATCCAATCCGATTGTCGGTTCGTCGAGAAAAAGCACGCGCGGTTCGTGAATCAGCGCGGAGATCAGCTCCATTTTCATCCGCTCGCCCAACGAGAGTTCACGCACCATCACGTTCATTTTGTGCTGCACTTCCAAAAGGTCCGACAATCCATCGACAACTTTTTTGAACCGGTGGTGATCGATCCCGTAGATAGCACGGTTAAGTTCGAGCGATTCCTGCGCGGGCAGATCCCACCAAAGCGCATTCTTTTGTCCCATGAGCAGGCTAAACTGCCGCTTCATTTCGTTGCGTCGCTCCCACGGAACAAAGCCAAGCACGCGCGCGTCACCCGAGGTCGGGTTTAGCAAGCCTGAAAGCATTTTGAGCACCGTGGTTTTGCCTGCACCGTTCGGGCCGAGAAATCCGACAAACTCGCCTTCCTCGATTTTGAACGATACGTGGTCGGCCGCCCGCGTTTCATCGTACCGTCGCTTTATCAGGCCTTTTATCGAACCCCACAGGCCCCGCTCCTTCCGGTAGGTGCGATAAACTTTGGTCAGACCAGATGCTTCGATCGCTGGCATAAGCGGGATCAATCACCCGTGCGGGCATGAAGCTACGCTGCGACGTAGCGAGGGAAAACTACAGAACGTCATCAAGACAAGCGAGCAGATGGGCAACAGTCTCCTCAGTTTCGTCGCCCATATTCGAGAGGCGAAAAGTTTTGCCCCGAATTTTGCCGTAACCGGGATCGATCACAAGATGATGCTTTTCGCAGAGTTTCCGCGCGAACTCCATAACATCGATCTCCTTGTTGTTTTTTATGCAGGTGAGCGTTTTTGATCGGAATCCTTCCTCGGCGAAGAAGTCAAAGCCAGTGCGACGAACCCAATCGTGCACAAGCGCGTTGGTGCGCGCGTGTCTATCAAAACGCGCGTCGAGGCCTTCCTCGAAAATCTCGTCGAGTTTTGATTGGAGCGCGTGAATGTGTGCAATGCTCGGTGTGCTTGGCGTCATCCACTGCGACTGCTGCTTCTTGAATTCGAGGAAATCAAAATAAAATCCGCGGTTGCGAATTTTTTCGGCGCGCGCGAATGCTTTTTCCGAGACAGAAAACAAGGAAAAGCCGGGCGGAAGAGCGAGCGCCT